>JAADHR010000202.1 GCA_013151735.1 Calditrichota bacterium
CACCCCTAAATCCCCTCTTGATAGAGGGGACTTCCCTCGTCGCTAAGTTTAACCATTTCCGGTTAACGTGGGTGCAACGGGTTAACGTATTTTCACTAAATATTTTTCAATCACTTTTGTAAAACTCGCAATGATAGAGATTTTAGTGTCATAACCTTCGTGACTTCGGTTTCTCGTGGCGAAAATTTTTGAATCATGCAGGTTAAAGATCTTTGCATGGGGGATCAAACAATTTTTCAAAATAAGAACCAAAAAAGGCTTTTCTTTTTGAAAAGCTTTTCTTATATTTTTGAGGGAATTTTTGCAAATAGGCTGTAAAACATTAAAAAATGAGGAGATCAATATGGCTTCACAAATGTTGCGTGTGGTGCAGTTTGGCTTGGGTCCCATTGGGCAGGCAAGTGCCCGGTTGGCCATCAAGCGGCCAAACATGGAATTGGTCGGAGCAATTGATATAGATCCAGAAAAGGTTGGGAAAGATGTGGGCGAATTGGTGGGCGAAAAGGCCATTGGCGTTCGGATTTCGGACGATGCGAAAAAGGTCCTCGCAGAAACCAAACCGGACATCGTGTTGCACACGACGCAGTCGTTCATTCCGGTTGTGTTCCCCCAATTTGAAACGATTTTAAGTGCCGGTGTGAATG
Organism: Calditrichota bacterium; assembly: GCA_013151735.1. Taxonomy (NCBI): domain Bacteria; kingdom Pseudomonadati; phylum Calditrichota; species Calditrichota bacterium. The sequence goes on from JAADHR010000202.1 coordinate 645, forward strand.
TCGTTTCCTCCACGGAAGAGCTGCTTTTGCCGAGTCTGAAGCATCCGGATTTGGCAGAAAAATTGGACCAATTGGCCCGGGAAAACGGTGCAACGATTTTGGGTACGGGTGTCAATCCCGGCTACGTATTGGACACACTGGTTTTGGTGGCCACAGGGGTATGCGAAGATGTCACCCGCGTACGGGCCGAACGTGTGGTGGATGCCTCTGAGCGGCGCTTGCCTCTTCAGAAAAAGGTGGGTGCCGGTATGACGCCGGAAGAATTTCAAAAATTGGTGGACGCCGGCAAATTAGGCCACATCGGCATGAAGGAATCCGTGGCGCTGGTGGCCAAAGGGCTCAACTGGGAGCTGTCCGACATTCAGGAAGAAATCGAACCGATGATTGCAGACGATACCTACACCACCCCGTTTCTCACGGTTCCGAAAGGCATGGTGGCTGGCATTCACAATGTGGGCCGCGGGTTCGTCAATGGGAACGAGTTGATTACACTGGATTTGAAGATGTACGTAGGCGCCAAAAATCCTCACGACGGCGTGATTCTGGAAAGTGTGCCCCCCATTCACCTGGAAATTACCAATGGAACCATGGGTGACATTGCCACGGTGGCCATGCTGCACAATATGGCACCGATTGTGGTGAATGCCGATCCCGGTCTCAAAACCATGATTGATCTGCCCATTCCGCGGGCGTTTTTGTAGAAGACATGAAAATCTGAGGCGCAGGATTTCTTCACATATTTCTGCGCCTCCGTTTTTTCTAATCCGAAGACTCTCCATGAAAAGCACCTCTTTCGAAAAACAGAAAATTCGTATCCAATTGATCGGTCTCTGGCAATTGCTGCGCCCTGTCAATGTCCTGATTGGTGCTCTGTCCATTGGTGTGGGAGCGGGTGTGTCCGGGAGCCTGTCGCCTGTTCGAGGGGTACTGCTGGCCTGTCTTTCCGGGGGGCTCATTACCGGGGCCGCCAATGCGGTGAACGATTATTTCGACGTGGCCATCGACCGCATCAACAAACCGGCCAGGCCGCTTCCTTCAGGGAAGGTCTCACCCGCCGTGGCGCTGGTCTGGTCACTTTTCCTCTTTGCTTTGGGAATCGCTCTTAGTTTTGGAGTGAATTCGCAGGCAGCGGCCATTGCGGTTCTGGCCTCGGTTTTGCTTTTTCTGTACAGCTGGCGGTTCAAGCGACTGCCGCTCATCGGGAATTTCACGGTAAGTTTTATTTCCGCCCTGGCATTTGTGTACGGGGGGGTGGCCGTGGGACGCTTTCAAGCGTCTCTTATCCCGGCGACCTTTGCCTTTCTATTTCACTTCGGACGGGAAATTCTAAAAGACATTGAAGACATCACCGGGGACCGCGCCCAGAACGCCCGCACCTTCCCGATTTGCTGCGGTGTACTCGCCTCGAAAATCCTGATCACGGTTATTTTTTTTCTCTTGATTTTAGCAACTCTTTTTCCTTATTTTAAAGACATTTATAACGACTGGTATTTTGTGCTGGTTCTTCCGGGGGTGGATGTGTTTCTGGTGTACGTGATATGGGCGCTCTGGAAAAGCACGGAGCCCGCTCATCTCCACAAACTCAGTACGGCACTCAAAGTGGATATGCTGGTGGGATTGGTGTCGATTTTGGTGGGAATCCAGAATTTCTGAGACATTAAAAATCAAATGGTAAAATTAGACTGCCCACGAATCTCACGAATTATCACGAACTGATTTTATTAAATTTGAATTCGCGCAATTCGCGGGTATTTTTTTATTTTAGGTGACTAAAGATGCGGATCGTTTTACAACGGGTAACAGAAGCTTCTGTTTCAGTGGATGGAAAAATTGTGGGTGAAATTGGCAAGGGTCTTGTGCTTTTGGTGGGGATCAAAAACGGAGACACCGAGGACGATGCCCGATACCTGGCCGACAAATGTTTGCAGCTTCGGATTTTCGAGGACACCGCCGGCAAGATGAACATCTCCGGTTTGGAGATAGGAGCGGACATTCTGGCCGTTTCCCAATTCACCCTGTACGGGAACACCCGTAAGGGGCGCCGCCCCAGTTTTGTCCAGGCGGCCCCGCCGGAGATTTCGAGTCCCCTGTTTGACCGTTTTGTGCACATGCTGAAGGAAAGTGGTCTGAACGTGGCGACCGGGATTTTCGGGGCCGACATGCTGGTCAAAATTTACAATGACGGGCCGGTCACCATCATTCTCGACAGCGAAGACCGCTACAAACCCCGGCGTGAAAAATAGGCCTGAGGCGCAAAATCTTGCGTCTCTGCGCGAACCGCCGCTTGATTTACGGTTGTTTCCCAAATATGAAAAAAGACGCCGATTAATTTGAATTGACAACCCATTGAATCCTAAAGAAATAGACAAAATCAACCGATGAGCTTAATTGAGCTGCACAGGCCCTTAATTTTGGCCTCCGAGTCACCCCGCCGGGCACAACTGCTTCGTCAGGTGGGATTTGCATTCACAATTATACCGGCCAACGTGGACGAAACCCTTAAACCGGGTCTTTCTCCGGAAATTCAGGCACAGGAATTGGCGTTTCGGAAAGCCTCTCAAGTAGCCAGGCAGGTTCCGGATGGGTTTATTGTGAGCGCAGACACGCTTGTAGTTTTGGATTCCAAAATTTTGGGGAAACCCGGTTCGGAAGAAGAAGCCAAAAAAATGCTGGGCTTTTTAAGCGGTCGCACCCACGATGTATTCACCGGATTTACGATAATTGCGAATCCAGAGGGTAAAGTCATCACCGATGTCGAGAGAACGGAAGTCACCTTTCGACAACTGGAAGCGTGGGAAATCGATCGGTACATTAAATGCGATCAGCCATTGGACAAAGCGGGTGCCTATGGAATTCAGGATAGGGGTGCTCTTTTTGTTGAATCCATCAACGGATGTTATTATAATGTAGTGGGTTTTCCCTTGGCAAAGTTTTATAATCACCTAAAATCACTCTTAATTGAATTGGAGCAATGAGGAATTAGTAGAATGCCGACTCCCAAAGAATTCGGAAAAATGCTTCGCAAAGCCCGACTGGCAAAAAAAATGCGGACGCGTGATTTGCACAAAGCCACAAAAATCAATGAGGATTATCTCAAGGATCTGGAAGACGGCAAACTGACATTTTTACCCGAACCCTACATTCGTGCTTTTCTCCGAACCATTGCAAATGAACTGGGTTTGCCTCCGGAAAAGGTTCTTCAGGATTTTGATGATATTTTGCATCCGGCGGATTTTTTATGGGAAAAGGATGAAACGGAGGCAAAGGGTCAAACGGTTCCGGAGCCGAAAGAAAAGAAAAAAAAGAAAATATCGGAACAGGAGAAAAAATCACCGGAAGTGATTTCGAAAAAATCGCTTCCCGAGGAGAAGAAAGCATCGCAGAAGTCTGTCGCGCCTTCCACGAAAGCCGATCATAAAAAAACGGTTTCTTCCGAAAAAGTGAAACCCAGTTCAAAACCGGGGAGTAAAACATCCAACAAGACAGAGGTGCTCTTGGTTGTGGCTGTGGCCATCATCTTCCTTTCTGTGGGGTACATCTACTGGAAATACGGGCGGCAGTATTTTGTGGAAAAAAAGGAACCCGTCAGGGAAATTACGGTGTTTGAAGCGCATGACGACATTGTAAAACACGAAGAGCAGGCTAAAAAGGCGCAGCATGTCACGCCATCTGTTCAAAAACAAGAAACAAAATCCGGACCAACCCCTCAAAAGGTAAAGCTGCACATTGTCACATTGGATACAACCTGGCTGCGGGTTATTCGCGATGGAAAGGATACCAGCGAATATATTTTTCGCCCGGGCAACACACGCGATTTTGAAGCAGATTCTTTGATCCAGCTCAAAATGGGGCGAGCTGACGGATTGAGGCTGTGGGTCAATGGGGATTCTCTTGGCACCCTTGGTTCTTCGTCTCAGGTGGTACGCAAATTGGTAATTGACCGGAAGGGAATCCGGGAGAAGAAGCTGTGGCGCCCCAAGCCGATCGCTAAAAATTAATTTGGAGATTCCGTACAGGATGGTTATTGTTCATCTTTCTGATCTGCACTTATGCAGGAAAAATCGCCCCCAAAATTTGGATTTTACCCGGCGTTTATTGGAATACGGGTTGGAGAATGGCGGCGAACATTTTGTAATTACCGGGGATGTGACGCACGATGGTAATCCCGATGATTTTTTGGATTTGCGAAATCTTTTGCAGGAATACGATTTGCTTCGTTCGGACAAACTGTCGATGGTTATCGGAAATCACGACATCTTCGGCGGAGTGTACCTGGCATCGGATATTGCAACATTTCCGGATCGCTGCAAGACCACCAATTACTCTGAAAAGGTTAAGACATTCAGAGACTACTTTTTTGAAGCGTTTGAAGGGACCCTTTATCCCCCGTTAAATGAAGGCATGGTTTACGCGAAATGCTTATCGGGCGTCTTATTTGTTTCATTCAATTCGAATGATCGCTATTCTCTGTTCAGGAATCCCTTTTCGGCGGCCGGCAATGTCACAAAAGACCAATTAAAAGAATTAAAACGCATTTTCGAATCTGATTTTTACACGGATTGTGTGAAAATTGTTTTGACCCATCACCATTTTAATGAACCGTATAAAAAATATTCAACGGTCAAAAAGAAAATGTTCAAATTTATTGAAGAACAGGGCAACCACTTGCGCCATCGAAAACAGTTAATCACACTGCTTCGAAAAAACAAGGTTGATCTTGTTCTCCACGGTCACGTGCACGAATCCGCCGCGTATTCCAAAAAAGGACTGCACTTTTTAAATGCCGGCGGATCGATTGACAAGAATCGCCCCGGGGAATTGAAGATGAATATTGTTACGGTGAAAGACCGCGTGGTTCAGACCGAAATTCGAATAATCCCTGCAAAGGGAGTGATTCACACGAAAGATGTGTATTCACGCCCCGTATTAAGACCGGAAGCAGGCATTTTGGCCTGAGCCGCCCGGGAGTGGGTTGGGAACCACGCATCTAATTTCTTCCCGGTCTTCTGCGCTTCCGGGCCATGGCCCTCACAGCCGCCTTTTCTTTCAATTTCGGAACCACCCACAGGGTGTAGGCTGTGGTAAATAAAAAGAAAAGAGCCATCCCAAAAGCCACCCAGTAGTTCTGGAAAAGCACCTTGCCGTTGTAATCCCGTGTCACGTCAGCAAAAATGCCGATTAACAATCCCGTGAAAACAATAATCGTTAAGACAGGGAATGTGATTCCCAGCGGAATTTTAAAGTCGCGGGGTGTATCGGGAATTTTCCTCCTCAAACGGATCACACAAATGGCCATGACCACGTAAATAAAGCATTCCAGCGCGGCAGCCATCATAATAATGTACAAATATTGTCCGGTGAAAAAGATCACCAGCGAGATGGCAATGGAAAACAGGACAAGTCCCAGGATGGCAACCCAGGGTGTTGCGTAGGTTAAATGCAGTTTGCTAAAGGATCGGGGCAGCACATTGTCCCGCGCCATGGCGTAGGTAAAACGCGATGTATTAAGCAATCCGGCATTAAACGATGTGACCGATGCCAGAATGCTCATAAAAACAAAGAGAACCACCCCATTTGATCCCAATAAATTTCGTGCAAACAGGATGTGGGGGATCGGGGTGCCGGAGCGGAGTTGCGCTTCGGTCAGGCCCTGGTGCATGGCTACAATGAACAGGGCGTAGGTTACGGAAAGCAATCCGATCGCAATCATCATTCCTTTGCTGATCATGCGATAGTCGGTTGTTTCTTCTGCCAGCGGGGTCACCCACTCATATCCGACATATAAGAAGATCCCTACACCGGCGGCCTGCAAAATACTTCCTGCATGAGCGTTGGGCTGATGCCAGGGAAAATCGAAATGAAAACCGTGTTTCCAGAAGGCATAAAGGGAAACGAGAATCAAAAATGAGAGCATGGAGTAGGTCAGAATATCCTGCACAATACCGGTGATTTTTACGCCGCGGAGGTTGATAAGGCCCACAAAAACAATGAAAAAAATGATCCAGAAAAGACGGTCCCAATAGAGACTAAAAAGGTGAAAAGAATGACTTAAGACGCTTGACAGCAAAAAACTCTCGGCGCCGACCATGGAAATCCCCAGCACCACATAAAACATGCCGATAATGATGGCCGTTTTTTCCGAGAAGGCGTTCTGAATAAACAATTTAATTCCGGCGGCCGTTGGGTAAAGGGAGGTCAATTCCGAGAAATTGAGCGATGAGAGCAGGGCCAACAGTCCCGCAACCAAAATGGAAATCCATGCCAGATCACCCGAAACCATATTAGCGACCTGCAACCCCGCCAGGTAACAGGATGTGGCCAGAGCCATTCCGGCCGAGGTGGAAACTACCGTCCGCAGTTTAATGACCTTTTTTAATTGAATCATGGATCAACCCTTTCAGTCATCAGGCCAGATAATCATTGAAATGGCGTCCAGTCGCAGGATATCTTCCTGGCTTGCCTTGACACGGATTTCTCCCTGTAAATATTTTTGCGAGGGATTTAAGTCCCCCCAAAACATGTCACAGAGGTTCTCGCTGGTTGTCGTAACAATTATGTCCGGATTTTCGATGGGAACAGCACTAAACGAAACGATTTCTCCATTTACGACGTCCATTGAAAAAACATCCCCTGTATCTTCTGCAACAAAATTTAGTTTGCGGGTCCAATTGCGCTGCATTTTTCGAAGGCGTTTGTTGTCGTTGCATTGAACCTGATAATCTGCCAGAGCTTCGAGGATTTCTTCCTTGCTTGCCATGATTCCTCCTCAGATTTTAAAATGTCCGGTTGAAAAAATAGAGTGAAAAGATTTAATCATTTACACCAATTCCTTTTTCGCGGGAAAGTTCGTGCATGGAATCGCTCAGCGCATTCAGCACGGTATCGACTTCCTCTTCCTGAATAACCAGCGGCGGCATCAGGCGCATCACACTGGGATCGTTGCCGGTGTAAATGGCCATAATATTTCGATCGGCCAATTTTCGGCTCATTCTTGGCCCGATAGATTCGTTGGTGTATTGGAGTCCCATCATAAGTCCCTTTTGCCGAACCTCCAATAGAAAATCGGGGTAGAGCTTCAGGAGTTCGTCAAAGCCTTTTTGAAAACGTTCTCCCATTTTAGCGGCATGTTCAACCAGGTGATTTTTTTGAATGTATTCGATGGTTGCCAGTCCAACCAGGCATCCCAGATCGGAACCTCCAAATGTGGACAGGTGAATGAAGGGGTTCATCAGAAAAAAGTCGTTGAGTTCTTCCTTGAAAATGGTGGCCGAAATGGGGTAAATGCCGCCGCTGAGGGATTTGGCCACGGTCATGATGTCCGGGACTACGCCCCAGTGTTCGCTGGCAAACATTTTGCCCGTGCGTCCGAATCCGGTTTGGATTTCGTCCAGAATCAAGAGGGTTTCATTCTCATCGCAAAGGTTCCGTATGTTCTGTAAATATCCATCGGGTGCAATGTGGATGCCGCCCTCTCCCTGGACAGGTTCAAGAATAATAGCGGCGGTGTCATCTGTAATGGCATTTTTAATCGCGTCAAAATCACCAAAGGGGACCATTTTAAAGCCCGGAATAAGGGGCTCAAAAGGTTCTCGGTAGGCCTTTTTTCCGATCGCCGAAAGGGCAAATCCGGTATGCCCGTGATAGGCCTTTTCCATGTAAATAACTTCTTTGCGCATGGTGTAGCCTCTGGCCAGTTTAAGGGCTGCATCGATGGCTTCTCCGCCGCCCACACCAAAAATGGAAACCTTTAGATCTCCCGGCGTGATCTCGGCGAGTTTTTTGGCCAGATCGGCCTTTTGTTTTGATGCCCACAGAAAAACGCCGATATCGTACGTATCGAGAGCATCTTTTAGGGCCTGCGCAATTTCTTTATTGTGACGTCCCACGTTCATAATTCCCGAACCGGTTTGGCAGTCGATGTAGCGCTTTCCGGTCATATCCCAGATGCTGGCTCCGTCCCGTTTTTCTTCAATCACATCCAAGCCGGCATTTTTGAGCGTTCGAACCTTCATGGAATTAATGTAGGTGCTGAAATCCCGCAGGGCTTCTTTTTTGATGTCTTCCTGATTTTTCATAATAGGCTCTCCCAGCAATTAAAGTTTTGGCAATAAATTTTTTATTTCTGGTGAATCCAAATTGTCTTTGGTAACTACGTACACACCCGTGTCAATTCGTTTGGGAATGGTCTTTCCTTGAAGAGCCAAAACGGCCATTTCCACTCCTTTGTAGCCCATTTTGTAGGGATTTTGAACGATAAGCGCCTGGAGATGTCCGGCCTTAAGCGCTTCAATTTCATTGGGAGCCGCATCAAATCCCACCACTTTAACCTGTCCGGTTTTATTTCGTGAGATCAATGCTTGCACAGCACCGATGGTTCCGGCTTCGTTGGCCGTAAACACCCCGTCCAAATCCGGGTGGGCCGTCAGGATATTTTCCATAACGTTCATGGCTGTGGCAACGTCACTTTGGGAATACTGAACGGCCACCAGCTTGATTCCCGGGAATTCCTTCAACCCCTGTTTGAACCCCTCCTCACGCATAATGGACGTGGCTGCCCCGGGAACAAAGGGGATACAGGCCACTTTTCCTTTTTGGTGGATGAGCCCCGCTAAAACATGTGCGGCCTTTTTTGCAGCAGCGATGTTGTCCGTTGCGATTAAACTCAGGGGAATGTCCGAATCCAGCCCGGAATCAATCGTAATGATTTTGATGCCTTTTTGATGGGCCTTTTCGACCACCGGAATCAGGGCCTTTGTGTCACAGGCAGCCAGCACAATGGCGTCCACTTTTTTGTTGATGTAATCTTCCAGAATGGCAATTTGTCCCGCAATATCGGTTTCAACCGCTGGGCCTTTCCAGATGATTTCCGCGTGAAAATCCTTTCCGGCTGCCTCGGCTCCCTTTTTGACGGTTACCCAGAAGGAATGGGAAAGTCCCTTGGGCGAAACCAGGATTCGGGGCTGGTTGGACTGGGTTTTGGAACAACCGGACAGAATGACTGAAATCAAAAAAATCGCAATGAGAAATCGTTTCATCTGAAATCCTCCCGTTAAAAAGTACTTATGGGTGTTGGAGCTGTTTTAAGGAATCCGTTTGAACAATCGGTAGCTGGCATTCCACCCATCCGTTGGTGTGGTAGATTTCCAACGATGGGGTGCCTGCTTTCAAATGGTGTTGTTCCAGCCATTTATGCAATTTGGGATATACTTTGATCGGGGCAAAGGCCGGGTGGGCTTTTATTTTTCCAACAATCACCGGTCGTGCAGGAATTTCTTCCAATTGAAGGGGCGGCTTTAGAGAGATAACTTGCTGAACCAAAACACCCCCCTTGCTGCGAAGTTTATTCTGGGGCACATTTTTGGGATTATCGTAAAAGAGGGCACACGGTTCACCTGCTTTAATTGCGGTGGTTTGAAGAATATCCTTAACTTTTTGGATGGTTTTTGCGGTCTGGTAGTAAGGGCCGGTATGCGGTAAACAGACTATTTTGTAGGGCCCCTTTTCCTGTTTGGAAAGGGTAACCGAGTTAAAAAAACCGATGTAATATAAAATTCCAATGGCTACAAGAATGGTAACCCCAATGAGTAATCCCAGCGTAGCCAGAATCTTTTTTTGCAAGGGACTCATGGCCCAGGTTCCTTTCGTTTGTGGCAATGAGCTTTTGTTGATTAAACAGATGTTTGAACTTTGCCGTTGCGAGTTGTGCCCAACTGAATGATAAAGAAACTTTCCAGCCATGCGGTATTTCTCGCACACGTTTGTTGGGCATGAATTAAAAAAAAGCCGAGACGTCCCCTCTATTAAGAGGGGATTTAGGGGTGTGTTATTTGTGACATTATCAGATAATAAGACAACATACCCCGACCCGCCCGCCGGCCGGCGAATGGCCCACCCCTCTTTTTAGAGGGGAGTTTTACGTGAATGTGCAAAAATAACGTGTTAGATTACTTAAAATAATTTATTTTTAAACCCTTCACGAAACTCAGTGCGAAAAAATAAAACCGTGAAAAATCAATTTCTGAAGTTAATGAATTGGACGGGGAAATCCAGATTCTTTTCCTTAAGCATTTGAATCACCTGCTGCAGATCATCGCGTTTTTTACCGGTCACGCGCACATGATCTTCCATCACCTGGGATTGTACTTTTAGGCGCATGTCTTTGATCAGTTTGTTGATTTTTTTCGCGTCCTCTTTGCTGATTCCCTGTTTAATCTTCACCACCTGTCGAACGGTTCCACCGGATGCTTCTTCGATCTTACCGTAGTCGAGCGCTTTCAAGGGAACGTTGCGTTTTACCAGACGGGTTTCGAGAATGTCGATGACGTTTTTCAATTTGTACTCGTCATCGGAAATGAGGGTTATTTCATCGTCTCCGAGAGAGATATCGCTTTTGCTCTTTTTGAAATCAAAGCGGTTGCGGATTTCGTGCATGGCCTGATTGATGGCATTCTTGACCTCCATCATATCCACTTTTGAAACGATGTCGAAAGAAGGCATGAGTATTCCTCCTGATAGAATGTCGATTTTTTGTTATTAAACAATATACAGCAGTCAAAGTCAATTCGCAAGGGAGAAATAAAATGAGGGGTTGAATATCGGGTTTGATTTCATTGATAGGTGTTCTATGCCATCAGGGGATTTCTAATTTCTTTTAAAAATTGATCTTTCCCGCGCGGAAAAATTCTTGAATGAGCCGCAAATGCTCGAATGATTAAAGGGGCGATTCACGAATCACCCCTTTAAAAACCACCCTTGCAAGAATTGTGATTCAGCCGTATTGTGCCTTTAAACTTGACTTATAAATAGATTTATACTATATTTTACCGAATCTACTTGATCCAACTCACCGAAAAGAATTATATCGGGAGGGAAAAACAATTTCCCTATTGAAAAATGAACAATGGATTTTAGAGTGGTTTAGTCAAAGTCAATATGACTTTGAGACCGCTCAATCGATGTTCAAAAGTGGACGGTATATTTATGCTGTTTTTATGTGTCATCTTTCAATTGAAAAGGCTCTTAAGGGTTTGTACTATAAAAAAACTGGGGAAATACCTCCAAAGACACACAATCTTATCACAATCTTATTTATTTGCTCAATAAATTGAACTTATCGCCTGAAGACGAATTAGTTTTATTTATTGGGACGTTGAACCAGGCAGGGATTGCCACGCGATATCCGGAAAATTTAAAACGCTCGATAGAAGCGTATCCCCCTTCCCGAACACAAGAGATTATTAGTAAAACAAAAGAGGTTATTGAATGGATCAAACGTCAATGAAAGTCATCCTAGAGTTTAAAAAAGCCTTATTTAAACAAGGACTGACTATTGAAAAAATTGTGGTATTTGGTTCACATGCAAAAGGAAACCAGCGTGAGGATAGCGATATTGACGTAGCCGTTATTTCGGACTCATTTGCAGGCAAAGATTTGTGGGAAAGAGCGTCCATACTGGGAAAGGCGGTTGTTTCTATTCAAGAACCTATTGAAGCTGTTGGCTATACACTGGAAGAATGGCAGCATGAAATCAGTCCACTGGTTCGAATTGCCAAAGCTGGTATTCCTTTTGAGTAGACTTATTAAATTAGGTTCTATTGGAATTTTTATGGGAAAGATAATCTTTTTTAAATGTAGACCGGTCTTTTAAACCCAACCCCTGACTCTCCCTCCCTGATTTCAGGGAGGGGGCCGGAGGGAGGGTCAAGGATGGACTGATACTTTTCCAGATAAATACTTACGAAATGAGACGGTACACAATGTCCATTTAGGGATAAAAAAAGCAGGTTCTCCCTTTTACTGATTTTTTTACAATAAAACAAAAATACGGGTTAAGCCTCGCCATTTTTTTACAGATTTCTTTTAATATGCTCTGCTAAAACAACATCCATAAAAAATTCCAGTAGAACCTTAAATTACAACATACATGTAGTACAGTCTAAAGACACAAAACAATTTACTAATTCTTGAACCCTTTGTAAGGCCCATTAGCAAACCCTGCCTTTATTTCTTAACCCCTCCGTCTGTGACGATTATTTCTGCAGGAAAATATGCGCGAAGACCTTGGCGTCGCCCAGAATATTTTCGATTTTGGCGTACTCGTCCGGCTGGTGGGCCAGTTCGTCCATGGTGCTCCAGACGGCCGCATGAAATCCGGCCCGCCGGAGAAATGCCGCCACCGTTCCGCCACCAATGCCCATCGGCTTCGCTTCCCGGTTGTACACCTCTTTAACGGCCTTTTTCAGGGCCTCCACGACCGGCGCGTCCGGCGGAGTAGGTGGAGCCGCTTCTTCCTTTTGCGGATGCTCGGTCTCAATCTTCACGCCGAATTTCTGCTCGATTTCACCGATCATTTCTCCGATTTTGTCCTCAATTTCTTTTAGTGAGTAATCGGGCAAGATCCGGGCATCCTGATAAAAGATGTCTTCGCCCGGGATGGTGTTGACATTGGCCACATTTGGTTCTTTCTTGGTCGGTTCGAATGTGCTGATGGGCGGATCAAAAAGAGGATCGTTTTTATCGAAAATGGTGTACAGATCATCCAGCCGCACGATCAGATGTGCCGCCGCGCGGTGGGCGTTGATGCCCTTTTCAGGTGTGGAACCGTGGCACTGCTTGCCAATCGTCCGGAATTTCGTCCAGAGGATGCTTTTCTCGGCCACTTCAATCATGGTACCGTCTTCATTCCCGGCATCGGGAATGATAATGATGTCCTCTTTACGGAACAAGTCGGGATGTTTGGTGGCAATGTACTCCAGGCCGTATTTGCTGCCCGTTTCTTCATCGGCCACAAGCAAGAGGGCCACATCGTATTCGGGTGTCACATTCTCTTCCCGCAACGCCTGAACGGCCAGAAATCCCGAAACCATCCCTTGTTGATTATCTTCCACCCCGCGGCCAATGACCTTGCCGTCCTCCACACGCACTGTCCAGGGATCCCCTGTCCAGAGCGAAAGCTCGCCGGGTGGTACCACGTCCATGTGGGCCATAACCCAAATAGTACGGCTGTGGTTTTTGCCCTTGAATTTGGCGACTAAATTGGGGCGGTACCCCGCAGGCACCCGGTCGTCCGGGGCGTTAATTTCCAGAATTTCGTCAGCCTTTAGTTTGTCCTTTAAAACAGTCTTAATGTACTCGGCCTTTTTAACCTCGCCCTCGCCGTCATTTTCCGGTCCCAGTGCCGGAATGGCCGTCAACCGGGTTTCGTACTCGATGGCTAAATCCTCGTAGTTGGAAATACGATCGGCAATCTTCTGAAATATGTCGGACATGGTCTTCTCCTTCCCTTCATTTTGCGCTTGATTTTTTGGAGAATCTTGTTAAATTTTGAAGCAATGACCCCTGTACAAAGAATCTTAACTACGAAATTTCACAAGTTGATTTTGTTGAATTTCAATTCGTAAAATTCGTGCAATCTCTGCCGTTGCGAGTTTTGAAAAACCGAAAGAGGAAACAACCTCACAGTTGCACTGTATTTTATTGCATATTTTTCATATATTTATTCAAAATGAACCGGAGTAACCGACCCGGAAGGGGCTGTATCAAAAGTCTAAAACTACGATTATGAGACTCATTCTTCCAGAACATGTCATTGCGAGTGCGCCTGAGGCGCACGAAGTTGAAAATGCGCCTTTGGCGTGCAATCCCATTATTTACAATATATTATGAGATTGCTTCGTCGTTCATTCTTCACTCCTCACAATGACAAATACTCATTTTTTTTCTGAAAAAAGGACTTTTGATACAGTCCCACGGAGGGAGGGCCAGAATGGAATGCTTTCTGTATTTTAAGAAAATAACTCCACAAAAAAGCCAGTAGAACCAAAAAAATCAGTACCATTTTGATCGACCTAAATCACATAGTTTTTCCTGCGCTTTAATTCGGCTTCAATGTCCTTTCGATGGGTCTCAAATCCCTTACGTCCCATCAAGGCGTACGTGGCAATTTTGCCTTCTTCCACGCCGG
>JAADHR010000203.1 GCA_013151735.1 Calditrichota bacterium
TCCCTGAGCCTGTCGAAGGGCAGGCGAATGTACTGAGGTGACCGAGGGACAGGTCTTTTTCGCACGTCGTGTTGATGCGTCCGCCCCCCCTCGACCCCGCTCGGGAACCGTGCCCCCCTACCCGACAATTAGAAGAACAGGGCATCGTGCGTTCGCCTGGTCCCTGAGCCTGTCGAAGGGCAGGCGAATGTACCGAGGTGACCGAGGGACAGGTCTTTTTCCGTACGTCGTCTCAATACGTGCGCCCTTCCCTCGACTCCGCTCGGGAACCGCGGCGCACGCCTCAACACCTTTCCCGCTTGACCACCACCAGGGTCACATCGTCAGACTGCTCCTGAACCTCCCGAAAGGAACGGACGTTCGCGAGGATGCCTTCCAAAATCTCCGCCGCCGTTCCGGTTTGGAGTGAAACAATCGTCTCTTGCAAACGCTCTTCGCCAAATTCCTCACCCCGGCCATTCTTCGTTTCGGTCACACCGTCTGAATACAACACCAGAACGTCTTCGGGCGCAAATCCAACGGCGTCCTGCTCGTAGTTAGCCGATTCCATAAACCCCGCCACAATTCCTCCCGCCTGCAATCGCTTGATTTGGGCTCCCCTGACCCAAAAAGGGGCATCATGTCCGGCGTTAGAGTAGGTCAGGCGGTGTTTTTCAAAATCCAGAATCCCCAAAAACAGGGTGGCAAACTTTTCGCTCGTGGTGTTCTTCCAGAGGAGAAAATTGGTATTCCGCAGGCAGTCTGCCGGGGAGAGCCCCATTAGCAACTGACTCCGCAGCGTGGCCTGAAGATTGGCCATCAGCAGAGCGGCCGGCATGCCCTTGCCCGAAACATCCCCTAAACAGAACGCCAGCCGGGAATCACCCAGCGGAATAAAGTCGAAGTAATCGCCGCTCACTGTGCGCGCAGGCAGGTTGACGGCTGCCAGATCGTAACCGGAAATCTCCGGTGCCTGTTTGGGCAGCAGATTTTCCTGAATGCGGGCGGCCGTACGCAGTTCTTCCTGCAAGCGCTGCAATTCTTGCGCTTCCTCGTGCAGGCGGCTGTTCTCAATTACCTGGGCCGATTCTGTGGCCAGAATGGACAGAAGACGCTGGTCACCGGTGGAAAAGCCGGTTCCGTCCTTTTTATTGAACAAAGAAATGAGACCGATTAATTCCCCCTTTACCATCAACGGAACACTGAGTACGGAGTGCACCGGGAAGTCTGCCGCTTTGGTGTGATTAAATCGCGGGTCGCCTGAAAAATCGTTAATCAACAGCGGCTGGCGGTATTTCAGCATCCAGCCGGTGAGCTGAGCATCGAGGCGGTAGGGTTTTTCGAAACGGCTGCGATCGGCTCTGCGAACCATGGTCTGGAAAGCCGGAGTCTGCGCTTCCCGTTTCAAGAGCCACACGGCTGCCTGTTCCACCTGAAAATGCTTTACGCATTTTTGAACGATTAAATCAATAATTTCATTCAGGGACAACGTCGAACGAATGGCCAGCGCCACGTCGTTTAAAATGGAAAGCTCACGAATGCTGCTTTGCAGGCGCTGATTTTGCGCCTCCAATTCCGCAATGCGTTTTTCAATGGCTGATTTTTCCATAAAAACAAAGATTTCCCTTTTAGTGAAAAAGCGTTTGGGGGATTGAAGTGCCAACGGCAATCTGTCGTGTGGCCGAAATTTGTTCGCCGTCCGCACGAGTTAATTTTGAAAGATGGGCTCGGACCAGGGCACGCTCCTCGGAAAACAGGTCTGCACCTTGAGTTAATTGCAGGAATTTTCGGTATTGGACAACCGCTTTTCCCGGCTGCCTGTTTTGTTCGTAAAGCTGAGCCAAACGGAAATGGTAAAGAGGATGTACCAACAAGAGATTCTCGCCATTCAACAAATTTTCGTACGCAGCAATGGCTTCGCCAATCCGGTTCTGCTTCTGAAGAATACGGGCCCTTAAATCGCCGGTGAATGGTGTGTTGACTCCAATAATTAGAGTGAAATTTGGGTCAAAAGCCATCCAGGTGTAAAACAGGCGCGTCATCTGGCGAAAGGCGGCACTGGCTTCGTCAAATTTGTTCTGTTTCAGAAAAAGTTCTCCTTTGAATCGCCTGAAATAAAAATCGGCCTGCCCTTTTGTATCGCGTCGTTTGATTTCGGGCCGGTAACTTTCCATCACGGACAAGCGGATTTGAGCTGAATCGATTTCCGAGGCCCTCAAGTCCAGCATCCCCAGTGCAAATTGATAGGTCAATTTGTGGAAGAACACCTGCTCTACATCCTGCTTTTGAGTGAAAGAATCATACCAGGCTCTGGCCTGTTGGCGGGCCTCCCGGAGGTCTGCCCGATCGCCATAAATCCAAATTTTTAACCAATGGGCATATCGAGGAAGGACCCTGTCTTTGAGAGATTCGGCCAACTGAACGGATCGAGACAATTCCCCAAGAGCCCGATTGGACTTACCCAGCCAATAAAAATACAAACCGTTGTACAAATGTCCTTCAGCCTGATCAGAAAGCGATTTTTTTTGAATAAAATATCGGTTGACTGCTTCCAGTGCCGCCGGATATTTTTCCTGTAAGGCAAGCAAATAGGCAATTTTTCGCCTGGAACCAAATTCCGGTTCTTTTTGGAGGGCTTTGTGATAAAAGGCCAACGCCTCTTCAAGTTGACCTGTGGCAAAATAAAAATCCCCCATGGAATCGTACGGATTGGGCTCCCCGGGAAAAGCAGCCACATATTTTTGAAAACAGGTTCGGGCTTTTTGCCGATCGCCTTTTCGCAGATACGCGTAACCAAGGATGTTCAGCGCCCCGCCGTTGTGGGGATCCAAATCTACGGCCCGTTCCAAAGAAGCAATGGCCCGGTCTGTTTCACCCAGATTGAACAGCGTCCAGCCCAGTGAAAGGTGAGCGACCTTTTCCCGGGGAAACTCTTCCGCCATTTTCTCCAGGTATGCAATTCCTTTTTGCCGGTCATTTTCAAACCGAAGGGCGTAAAATCCGTTGATCCAATACTGCCATTTCTTGCCCGCCTTGTGTACAAACGCATGGGCTTTCCGGTACGCTTCTTTTTCCACCTGCGGATCCTTGGTGGCCAACGCCATCAGCACATACGCCCGGGCAAAGGTGGAATCAATTTGAATGGCTTGCCGACAGTAGTGCACGGCCTCCCGGGAACTCATATTTACAAAGGCATTTTCCGCTTTTAGAAAATAACGATAGGCCTGCAGAGATGTGGTTGTAATATCGGAAATGGGTTGCCGGATTTCCTTTTTCTCCAAACGCGCAGAAAGGCCTATTCCCCGGATAATTTGCTCGCTCAATCGGTCAATCTGAGATTTCAAAATACTGCCGGCTCCCTCGCCACTGGCACTGGCCGTTTTCAGCAGACGCTTGGTTTGGACATCGAGGACCTTCACATCCGTGGCGAACACCTGACCGGCCTTGGTGAAACTACCCAACACAATAATATGCACGCTGTCTCGCTGGCACAATTGAAATCCCAAATTCTTGTCAATGGTGGTCACTTTGGGGCGTCCCATTTGTTCCAGCAAATCGTGCATCCGTTCCCAGGTGGTCACCCGCAGGAGACGCGACTGCTCCAATTTACTAATTAAAAGATTAGGAATTGCCATTTTCAAATAATCGTACTGCGGATCACCGGTCTGGTTTTCAAAAGTAATCACGGCGATTGGACGGGGAGCCAAATGAACGGTCTGCTTGAAAATTAGGGATTTACCGGTCAGAAAACCAATGGAAAGAATCAGAAGAAGCAGAAAAACAAGGACCCCTGTCTTCAACCAATTTGGGCGGGCCTTTTGTCTCGGTGGCTGCCAGCGGGAGGTGTCGTTCCCCTTGACGGCGTTCTTCAAGTCGTTGGCCATTTCATCCACATACTGGTAGCGTTTATCGGGGTTTTTGGCCAGTGCCTTCAAAATAATCCGCTCCAAATCCAGGGGGACGTCCGTGCGCAGGGCCGTGGGCGGCGGGGGGTCTTCGTTGAGAATCGCGTAAACAACCGCCTGTTCGTATTCCCCCCGGAAAGGCAACCGGCCCGTCATCATTTCGTACAAAACCACTCCCAGCGCCCAGATGTCGCTGCGGTGGTCTGCCTCTTTTCCCGTGGCTTGTTCGGGTGACATGTACGCCGCTGTTCCCAGCGTGGTGCCTTCGGTGGTCAGAAGGCTTCGGTTGGACAATTTGGCCAGCCCAAAGTCCAGAATCTTGACCACACCCTCTTTGGTAAGAAAAATATTGGCAGGCTTAATGTCCCGGTGAACGATTTTTTGCTCGTGCGCCCGGGCTAACCCCCGGGCAATTTGCACGGCTATTTCAACGGCTTCATCGATTGGCAGCGGCCCCTTTTCGATCTTTTCTTTCAGGGTTTGTCCCTCGTAAAAAGCCATAACGATAAAAAGCCGGCCGTCTTCGGTTTCGTCAATCTCGTGAATGGTGCAAATGTTCGTGTGTTCCAGGGCGGAGGCGGCCTGCGCTTCAAGGATAAAGCGCTCTTTGGCCCGGGAGTCGCGGAGTGACCCCTGCGGCAGGAATTTGAGGGCAACGGTGCGTTTGAGCTTTGTGTCTTCGGCTTTGTACACCACGCCCATGCCGCCGCGCCCCACTTCCTCAAGAATTCGATAATGAGAAATGGTTCTCCCAATCATCATGCCCTCCGGGGCTTCCTGTTCAGGGGTGCAGCATTTTTAGGGATTCCCAAAGAATCGAGACAAGTGTTATTCTCTGTCGGTATTGTTTCTAATGGAATTATATAACAATTCGCGGGAAATGGCAAGAACAATTTTGGGGTGACACATTTTTCTGGTCAATTTTCTGAATAATCAAATACATACAAATTTAATTGAACCCCGCCGCTTCCGGACGGGCCGGGGGCGGTCCTCTTTCCGCCGTCTCTCAAGGCAGACAAACTCGACGTGTAGATTGGATCGTTTCATATTTCAATCAGCATGCGCAGCGGATCTTCCAGAAGTTCTTTGAGCCGTACCAGAAAACTCACCGATTCTTTGCCGTCAATAACCCGATGGTCGTAGGAAAGTGCCACATACATCATCGGGCGGACGGCCACTTCGCCGTTTACCGCCACCGGGCGCTCCTGGATTTTGTGCATTCCCAGAATAGCCGATTGCGGGGCATTAAGCAGAGGCGTGGACATCAGCGAGCCAAAAACGCCGCCGTTCGTAATCGAAAAGGTGCCCCCCGTCATCTCCTCAATGGTCAGTCGATTTTCCCGGGCTTTCTGAGCCAGTCTCAGAATTTCCCTTTCAATTTCCGCCAGTGTCAGGGACTGCGCATTAAAAATCACCGGTACCACCAGTCCCCGTTCGGTGGAGACTGCAATTGAAATATCGCAATAATCGGGGTACACCATCTCATCCCCTTCAAGGTGCGCATTTACCCGGGGGAATTCTTGTAAGGCCAGAACACTGGCGCGCACAAAAAAGGACATGAAGCCTAATTTTACACCGTATTTCTTCTGAAAAGAGTCCTTGTACCGGTTTCTCGCCTCAATCAAAGCGCTCATATCAATTTCATTGAAAGTGGTCAGCATGGCGGTCTCATTTCGGGCGGTTACGAGACGCCTGGCAATGGTTTTACGCAGTTGACTCAGTTTTTCCCGGCGGACGGATCGTTTTCCCGGGACGCCTTCGACAGCCTCTTTTTCGGGCCGATTGATTTTTTCTTCCTTCTCCAAAACGACTTCCTCCGGCCGTTCACGGGCCTCTTTTCCCGGGCCTGCCTCCTTTTCGGCAACAGCCCTCAGGGCATCTTCCTTCGTAATTCGCCCGTTGATCCCGGTGCCCCGAATAAATTCTGCTGAAAGCCCGGCTTCCCTGAGAATTTCCAGGGCAACCGGTGAGGCAAAACTCTTTTGAGAATCTTCCGTCTTTTCTTTCGGCTGAGCGGTTTCTTCCCTTGTCTCTGTTTCGGAAACAACGGCTCCTTCTTTTTCCGCCGCGGGCTTTTCGTCAGAAACCCTGATCCGAGCAATCACCGTTCCGATTCCAACCGTCTCCCCTTCTTTGACCACAATCTCCAGTTTCCCCGATTCTTCGGCCGCAACCTCCATGGTTGCCTTGTCAGATTCGATCTCACAAATCGGTTCATCCATTTCCACCCAATCCCCGTCCTTTTTGAGCCACTGACCAATTGTGGCTTCCACAACGGATTCCCCGATGGAAGGAATTTTTACGTCAACAGTCACGTTTTACCCTCATTTCTTTTGGAAGATTTTTTAAAAATGATTTTCCACAACGACTTCTTCAAGCGGCAACTGTCCGGGCTTTGGCCAGGGATCTTTTAACCGTTTTCCGATAGCGATCATAGGGCCCATCACGTAATCCTTCGGAAGCCGGACGATTTCTGCCACCTTTTCCAGGTCAAAACCAATCATTGGACAGGAATCATATCCCATGGTTTTGGCCGCCAGCATGAGATTCTGGGCCGCCATTCCGATCGATCGTTGTGCCTCGTCCCGCTGCAGCCATTCCCGGTCCTTAAAAAAACTCCCGATCAGATCTACAACCCGCTTTGAAATATTTTCCGGAATATTTCTCCAATAGCGTTCCGGATTTTTTTGCCAGGCTTTCGTATCGGCTGTAATGAGGACCAGGAAAGAGGCGTCCGTAATCTGGGCCTGATTCCAGCCCAATTCGCTCCGGATTTTTTTGCGCAGTTCAGGATCGCGAAGAATAACAAATCGCCAGTGCTGAAGATTGAAACTGGTGGGGGCCTGAATGGCTGCTTCCAGAAGTTGTTTTTCTTCTTCTTTTGTTAGGCGATGATTGGGATCGAAGACCTTAATGGACCGGCGTTGATAAATGGCATCGAATGTATCCATAAAAATTTTCCTTTTATTTCTAAAGTACGTTCATTTTCCAGAGAAAGCCTGTTCCAGAAGAGTTTTTTGTTCAATCAAAAATTGCTGATAAAAGCCCGTTGCCGGCGTGGCGCTTTCTTCACGCGCCAGAAACTCCATGGGAATGTCCCTTAAAATGTCCATCAAATAACGGCGCGGCCCCATATTTTCCGGTTCTTCCTGGACCCAGACCAGTTTGGCGCGGGAATATTTTTCCCGAATTTTCTCAAAGCCCCTGCGGGGAAACGGGTACAGTTGTTCCAACCGAACCAGAGCCACGTCGTTGCGCTCCTCCTTTTCCTTCTTTTCAAGAAGCTCGTAAAAGATTTTTCCTGAAGAAAGGAGCACTTTTTTTATTTTTTGCGGTTCTGTTGCCGGATCGTCAAGAATGGGCCGGAATCCCCCGATTGAAAATTCCTCCAACGGACTCACGCAGCGCGGATGCCGCAGCAGGCTTTTGGGTGTGAAAAGAACCAGAGGCTGGGGAAACGGCATTTTCAGATGCCGCCTTAACAGATGGAAGAGATTGGCCGGCGTCGTGCAATTGGCCACAATCATGTTGTTTTTGGCACACAGCTCCAAAAACCGCTCGATTCGCGCCGAGGAGTGTTCCGGTCCCTGGCCTTCGTAACCGTGGGGCAAATACAGCACCAGGCCGCTCATGCGATTCCACTTGGCCTCCGAACTGGAAAGAAACTGGTCGATAATAATTTGGGCCCCGTTGGCGAAATCCCCGAACTGCGCTTCCCAGACGGTGAGATCTTTCGGAACAACACAGGAATAGCCGTATTCAAATCCCAGGGCGGCATATTCCGACAAAAGTGAATTGTAAATTCTAAAGCGTGCGCCCTTTTTCTCGGCTGCACGCAGTGGAATATATTCTTCTTCCGTTTTCTCGTCGTAAACCGCCGCATGCCGATGCGAAAATGTGCCTCGTTTCGTATCCTGTCCGCTCAATCGAATCGAGATACCTTCATCCAGAAGACTGGCGTAGGCGAGGAATTCACCAATGGCCCAATCTGCTTCTTGTTGCTGGAGCACACGTTCCAGGCGCTTTTGGTAAAGTGAGTCTATTTTCTTAAAGACGTGAAGATTTGGAGAAAGATGAAAAATCTTTTTAGAGAGATTCAATAATCTGGTTTTACTCACGGCCGTTTTCAGAGGGGCTTCAAAATCAAAGTCTATTCTGACGGACTGATCACACGTATCCTGAAAACCACTTGCCCGTTCAATTTTTTCCTCTTCCCGTACTTTTTTAAACCGCATTTGCAGGTCATTGCGGAATTCCTTCTCCATCTCCTGGACCACACTTTGCTCCAGTTCCCCGCCCTCCAAAAGCCTTTGTTTGTAGATTTCGCGTGGATTGGGGTGTCCGGCAATAATCTTGTAGAGTTTGGGCTGTGTGTAGCGCGGCTCATCGCCCTCGTTATGGCCGTATTTTCGGTAACCCAGTAAATCGATAAAAATGTCCGTGTGGAAGGTTTGCCGGTATTCCAGCGCCAGAAGGACGGTGTACACCACCGCCTCCACATCGTCTGCATTGACATGAAACACGGGAGACAGAATTACCTTGGCCACATCCGTGGAGTAGGTGCTGGAACGGGCATCCAGGTAATTCGTGGTAAAGCCAATTTGGTTGTTCACCACCAGATGGATCGTTCCCCCCGTTTCGTAGGCGGGCAGCCGGGACATTTGCGCCACCTCGTAGACCACTCCCTGACCGGCAAGGGAGGCATCTCCGTGAATTAAAATGGGCGCCACCTTTTTGTGGTCGCCGGCGTATTTTGTGTCAATTTTTGCACGCGCCATTCCCTCCACAACCGGGTCAACCGCCTCCAGATGGGATGGGTTGGGGGCCAAACTCAAAAGTACCGTTCTTCCGTCACGGGCCACAAATTGGCTGGTAAAGCCCAAATGGTATTTGACATCCCCGGCAAAAACCGATTCTGCATGTCCCCTGTCCTCAAACTCCGAAAAAATGTCTTCGTAGGATTTGTTCAAAATGTTTGCCAGCACATTCAATCGACCGCGGTGAGGCATTCCCATTACAAATTCTGAAATGCCCAGTTCCACCCCTTTTTTAATCGCAGCATCCAGTGCGGGAATGAGTGTTTCTCCGCCCTGAAGGGAAAATCGTTTTTGCCCCACATATTTTGAATGCAAAAATTGCTCGAACAGCACGGCCTGACTTAATTTTCTCAAAATCTGGCGCTTCTGTTCCAGGGAAAACCGGGGGGTGTTTTCACGGGTTTCCATTCGCTGCTTGAGCCACTCCACCTTTTCCGGCTCGCGAATGTACATGTACTCCACGCCGACGCTGCTGCAATAGGTTTTGTCCAGGCGCTGCAGAATCTTCCGCAGGGTCGCCGGCCCGAGACCCACCTCTGTTCCGGCATGAAAGGTCGTCTCCAGATCCGACACACTCAGCCCGAAATTTTCAATATCCAGGGTGGGTGTGTATTGGCGCCGTGTGCGTACCGGATTGGTTTTTGTGAACAAATGTCCCCGCGTCCGATAGGCGTGAATGAGATTTAAGACTTTGATTTCTTTTAAAATATGCTCCGGGGGTGCGATGGCTTTTGCGGGAGATTCCATCCCGAATTCGAATCCTTCGAAAAATTTCCGCCAGCCATAATCCACGGATTCGGGATTTTCCTGGTAGTTCCGGTACAAATCTTCAATATATCGTGCGTCTGCGTGAAGCATCTTTTTGTCGTTCTTCAAATTTTCTTCGGGTGATAATTTTAACGATAGTCATTGTCAAATGTGATTTCAATATAAGATAAAATCAGTCCGATTTTCAAATAAAGTTTTTTTGCTCCACGGGTTTTTCTTGTGGGAAAATGAATTTCTTCAAAAACACGGACATTTTGCGGCAAACACAAAAAAAGGCCTCCCGACGAATCGAGGAGGCCTTTCATTCTGAGTGGCTTACTCCCTATTTCAACAGCAAGAGTTTTTGCATCTTCAAATAGCTGCCGGCACGCAATTTTGCAAAGTACACACCCGATGGTAAACGGGCGGCATTCCAGACTTTGGTATACCGGCCTGCAGACATCTTTTCTTGAACCAGTGTGGCCACCTTTTGTCCCATCATGTTGTAAATAGACAATTCCACGCGGGCCTGCCGAGGCAGTTCAAAGGAAAACGTGGTCGTCGGATTAAAGGGATTGGGATAATTCTGCAACAGGACAAATTGCTTCGGAACTCCCATGTTGTTTTCCTTTTCATTCACGCGCGTAAAAACGGGATTTTCAAAGAAACTCAGCACATCCTTAAAAAAGGCGACGCCGTGTTTTTGGGAATCCATGTAATACGGGTCGAAATAACAGCCCAGGGCCTTGGAGGTCCCGTTATCGTAATAAATTGCCGAGGCCAGCCCGGCCAACGGGTAGGAATCGGGTCCCATCACATAGACCGGAACAGCGCCCTCACGAGGGGTGCAACCATCGCCGTACCACAAGCCGCCGCTGGAAAAATACCATTTAATCGTATCCAGCATGGAAATATTCTGGCGCGGATAGCGAATGAGCATGGGAACGCCCGTTCCGCCGTCATCTTTCTTCGACTGGGCATCGTAGCTGGCAATTCCGAAATAATCGTAGAGGAAATCGCCCGCCTGAAAGGTATCCGGGGCCGTGTCGTATTTATCGTAAATAATATCATTCCCGATGGCCCAAATTTTACCGCCGTTGTCAAGATACGATTTAAGCTCCGTGTTTATCGTATCGCGGCCGGCCCAGAACTGCAGGCCAACGCCGTCATTGGCCGTATACCAGATGACCAGATCAAACTGGCTCATGTAATCGGCTGTCGGTGAAACGGCACTGTCGGCGGCATTAAAATAGGTGTAGGAAAAACCGGCCTTTTCAATCCCTTCCTCGATGCGCGGCACGTGATCCGTTTTTTTGCTTGAATAGTTGTCGTCATCCACAAAAAGAATTTTCATGGAAGATTTTGGCGTCAGAGTGCCCACATACGGAATGCGTGCATACATCAGGTAATGGCCCAAAGACGATTCCGGATTCCACTCCGTCCAGGTTACGTCGGCTCCGCCTTTGAAAACGCCTTCAATCGGAGGACGCACCTTTTTGCCAATGGTAGGATTAAAAACAGAATTCCCGTAGCTGTTGATGTGTGTTGCGTGACTCAACTGCACCGGGCCGTTCCAGGTTTTTCCGCCGTCGGGTGACGTGTTGTAAAAAACCTGCTTAATGGTATCCACTTTTTCAATCCAGGTGACGTACACGCCGTAATTGGGATCGATGGAAATATTGGGTCGATCCAGCATTCCGCTGGTACAGGTGTCCAGAGCCACAGGCTCCGTCCAGTCGGTGCCGTCGTAGATTTTGTACATAATGTGGTGCGTTTTTTCGTCCAGATAAACCAGATGCAGGTTGCCATCGGGGTCGGTCGCAATGGACGGAACCCCCTGGCGGGTGCCTCCCGTGGTTCCGAAAGTAATCGGGTTGACATCGGTCAGGGTTACATTGGAGGCCAGATCCAGCTCGGTCACGCCCACGCTGTTGTCGTCCTTGTAGGTTTGAATATCGTAGGACGCGATTCCGAAGTAATCGTAGCACATGTCGCCTGTGGCGAAAGCATCCGGAGCGCCCTTGTAGCGATCGTACAGCCAATCGGATCCGATGATCCAGAGCTTTTTGTTGCCTTCGTCCAGATAGGCCTTCACATCGGGATTATCCTCGTCATTGATATTCCAGAGAGCCAGGGCCTTTCCATCGTCCCCGGCAAACCAGATCACCAGATCGTAGGCTTTCAGGGTGTCTGCGGGAGGAACAGCCGTGGCCATTCCCGAGCTGTTTCCGCAATCAAACACGGAAAAACTGGCACCCGCAGCCGTCAGGCCGTCTTCAATAATCTTTTCGTTGTTGTAGCGATTGTCATCATCCACCAGTAAAATTTTGATCCCGCGTCCAAAATAGTTCACCACATCTCCAATCAACTCATTGCGCTGATCGACCGGTTCAAAATACATATTGAAGAAGAATGTGAGCACTTCCGAGCCGTTTGCCAGATTGTAATCAATTGCAGCGGCTTCATTGTGGAAGGCGTAGGACGAATCACCCAAAAAATAGACGGGTTTGGCACCGGCAACCGGTGTGCAGCCATCCAGGTACTTCATTACCCGGGGAGCCCCATCGTGAATAGGTGTAACCGCCTCCGGGGTTGTCCAACCCGAATCCGGTGAAAACGACGAGAGAAACACCTCGTAAGCTTTCGTACTGGGTTCTTTATCTTCCCAGCAGGCAAACATGTTTCCATTTTTCCCCGCTGCAAGATTCACATCCAGCCAATTAATGGGAAGTACGTTGGGTGTGGGGTAGTCTTTGGTGAGATTGTAAATGGTCCAGGTCTTGCCGCTGTCCCCGCTCACCGTGGAGTAAATATTCGCCGGGTACTGGGCCGGGTCGTTCCAGATGGAAAACAGGGTAAAAATACGGCCATCCGAAGACAAATCGACCGTATTTACGCCGGCATTATTGGAAAAGGTATCCGGTTCAGCTACAACGGGATCGCTCCAGAGCCCGTCTTTCCAGACCGAAAACATCAAATGGCGTCTGCCGTCGTCCCGTTTTTCCTTCCAGGTGGCAAACACATGGCCGTTTTCATCCGCTACAACCGCCGGGACACCCGTTGCATTGGTGGTGCTCTTGCTCAATTGCTGCGCCGGATCCCAGCTCTGAAATATGGAGTTGTAGGTGTAGTACCAGATGTCCTGGTTGGTGTACTTTGAACCAGGCTCAAACACCACGACCAGATCCCCTGCCGGGGTACGGGCCGAATTCCGTGCACCGCAATAACGGGTGGCGTTGTAATAATCCACCTCTCCAATAACGGAAAGATCGTCCTGCGCCAAAAGGCTTCCGGCCATCAGGACAAACACCACAGCCAGTAGAATTCGTTTCATACATACCTCCTCTTTTTTTTGTGATTGACTTGACGAGCTAATCTTGCGAAGGTTCGGAACCTTCGCAAGATTAAACCGCGTTAAATGTCGTAGTACCGGGCCACCTCCCACGGGTGTGGGATCCGACGCATCTCTTCGATGTCCTTGCGTTTGACCTCAATCCATTTCTGAATCAAATCCTTTGCAAAAACATTCCGGTACACCAAATACTCATTCTCTTTTTCCAGAGAATTGAGGGCCTCTTCCAGCGAAGCCGGAAAGGACTGAATCTTTGCCAGCTCCTGTTCAGACAGATCATAAAGATTTTTTTCAAGCGGCCCAAATCCTTCCTTGACCGGATCGATTTTATTCCTGATTCCGTCGATCCCGGCCATGATCATCGCGGCAAAGGCCAGATAGGGGTTACAGGTGGCATCGATCGTACGGAATTCGAATCGTCTTTCCTCGGGATCGGTTACGTAGGCCGGAATCCGAATGGCTGCCGAGCGATTGGCCTTGGCAAAAACGGCCTTCACCGGCGCTTCCAATCCCGGAACCAGCCGCCGGTAAGAATTGGTGGTGGGATTGGTAAAAGCCAGAAGCGAAGACGCATGTTTTAGAATTCCGCCCAGATAGTACAGCGCCGTTTCACTCAGCTCGTAGAGCCCTTTGGGATCCTGAAAAATATTCTTACCCTTCTTTAGAAGAAACTGATGGACGTGCATCCCATTGCCCGCCTGTCCGCTAATGATTTTGGGCAGAAACGTCACAATCATGCCGTGTTTTCTTCCAACCCGGTGGCTGATATTTTTGGCCAGTACGGCTGCATCCGCGGCCAATTCCACCGGCATAAACGTGAATTCAATTTCCGACTGCGAACTGGCCACCTCGTGATGATGGTATTTTACGGGGATGTCCAAAACCCGCAGCGCCGCCACAATTTCGTTCCTCAGATCAAAAAGATGGTCATTGGGCTCGGCACGAAAATAACCGCGATTGCCGGCCAGACGGTAAATTTCTTCCCCGCTCTCGGGACTGGCAATTTCCTGACTTCTGATCTTGAACGAAACCTCCCGCGGTGTGATTTTGCTGTAAAGCTCGTCGATAACATTGAATTCAAGCTCGATCCCGTATCGAACCTGGTCTGCAATTCCTTCCTGTTCCAGTACGGAAAGCGCTTTGTGAATCATGTGTCTCAAATCCTGGTTAAACGGCTTCCCCGTCTGTACATCGAAAACATTGCAGAAAAAAGAGAGGGTCTTTCTCTCCGGTTCGATGGGGTCTTCAAAGGCAAAGTTCAGATCCGGTTTGAGAATCATGTCCGAAGAATCTACGTTTGCAAACCCGAGATTCGACGCGTCAAAACCAATTCCGTTCAGGAGAACCTTTTCCGAAAAATAATTTGACGGAATGGTGACATTTCGCAGACGCCCGTCAATATCAATTAAATAAAATGAAATAAACTGAATGTTGTGCTCGTCTACATACTGCTCAATATCTTTATGACCATTAAATGATAACATGATGCCTCCCAATCCGCCTGAGGCGAATTTTACGTGCGTGTTCTGTGCTCCCCCCTCTGCATATTTTGCAGATGTCAGGGATTAACATTCTATTTTATTACGGCATGTAAATTAGCTTTTTTGTGATCCGCTGCCCTTTGAAACGAATTTGCAGATAGTAAATGCCGGAAGCCATTCCGTGTTCAGGCGCATTCTTTCCGATTTCCTGAAAGTTAAGGGTCAAATCGTGAACGCCCTGACTCATCGATGGTAAAGAGAACGAATAAATCGCTTGCCCCAACGGATTAAAAAGAACCGCCGAAACCGACCCTCTGTTCGGAAGATCGAATACAATTCGTGTCGATCCATTAAAGGGATTGGGGTAGTTTTGTTTCAGGCAAAAGGATGCAGAGGTTTTTTGTCCGCGGTTTTCGTTCGTCACGGCTGTAAACCTATCAAAATAGGCAACCGGCAGCTCCTGGAAATTTTCCGGGCCAATCGTGTACACCCGGTTTTGTGATTCAAATGTCACGGTTTGAGAAGACACAATGGCAAAGCGGTATTTTAGACGTTCTCCGATATGCTCCCGATCAAAAGGAACGGTACAGGTAAAGATTCCCAGTGAATCCGGGCCCGCACATGCGAAATTATTCTGGTAGGCCGTCAGCGGAGGAATACTTCCCCGAAGAACCAATTCCTGCCCGTTTTCCAAGACCCGATTCAACAATTTTACCCGAAAGGTTATTTGGATGTCTTTCCCTATTTTTACCGTTTGTGTGGCCGACCAATTTGACCAATGCTGATTTTGAAAGGCCCGCACACGAAAATAATAGGAACCGGCCTGAGAAAAATTCACCTCTTTGAAGGTGTCGGCAAGCGAATTGCTGAGCACCGTCCAAGGACCTGTTTGCGAAAAACGCATCTGAAGCTCATATTTTTCCGGTTTTACACGGACACTTTTTTGCCAGCGCAGGATGCAGGTGGTGGAATCCAAAAAAACGGTCGATTCCAGAAATGCAGGCGACGGCGAGATATCCAGAACGGCACCATTCACAATGGAATAGCCGCTGACATAAAAGGAACCGGCCAAATCGTACCAGCTGTTATTTTTACCCAGCCAGCCCATGTTCAAATGGTAGTACCCATTGTGATCAAAATAACCGTCGGCCACCACGGAATGTCCCAAACCGGAAGCGGTGGAAATCGCCAGTTGAGCCGGTTGTGCAATCCGCATATTTTCCTTCAGATGATCCCAGAAGTCCGGTGATGTGCTTTTCTCATAGTTTCCGCTGCTCCTGAAATAGAGTTTCAGAGCCGAAGCAACGTTTCGCGTCGATGCAGTGGAACCGGTTTCCTCGAAATCCATATCCACGGAAACCGCGCACTGAAAGGTGAGCCATCCGGCCGCCCTCCGCTGAACCAGCGAGGCGCCGGCTGTCTGGTAATCGGGCAGCATATTTTTCCAGTCGTAACGCGTCCGGGAAAAATCAGCAGAAAGGGTTCCGGCATCATCTTCATTGTACAAATGCTTTCCCGTTCCCGTTAATGGCCAGCGGTAATAGTAAAGGATCTGGGCCAGTGCCGTGGCCACACATCCTGCCGGCCAGTGGTTCGGGGTGTAAAGATTGAAAACGTCATCTCCGTTTACCCGCCCCTGCCCCCACTTGGAGGTCACATAGGGACCGTAAATTTCACTCATTCCCAAAATTCTATTTTGGGATCTGTCTTGATCTCCAAGAAGTTCTCTCCATTTTCTTTTGTTTTGATTGATGACATCAGCAGAACTCTCTTGTTTTTCAATGAAATCAAGACGATGCGAAATATCGCTGCGAACGATCTGAAGCAAGACATTCCGGGAATCTTCACCGGGCCAATAATTTGATTCTCCGGAAAATCCAAGAATGGGGTTTAGTCGGTTGTCCGCCGAAAGAATCAGAAACCCCTTTGGCGAGAGTGAAACAACATACGCCAGAATCCGACCGGTGCTTTCATCTAAAATCGGGATCATCTGTTTTTTGTAATTGATTGAATATCCGGCCATTCCGGTTTTCCCAAATTGCCAGAATTCGGGAATCTCCTGCAGCCAGTTTTCGGAGGCCCGAAAAATTTCCACCCGCGTTACCGGTCTGGCAGACGTCTGATTACCGGAAGCAAACAAGAGCAAAAAGAATCCGAAAAGTACGATCCTTTTTAAAAGGCTATTTCGCACAGCGAAACCCCAGATTTACCAGTGTTGAATTGGGTGCCACGCCCAATCGGAAGTAGGTTGTCGTAAACGGAAATTCCGTGTTCCAGGCACCGCCCCGAATGCTTTTGAGCGTACCGCTTCCGGGGCCTTTGGGATTCTTCCAACCGCCGGGCATTTTTCGTGAGTAATAGGCATATTCAAAATAATCACTGCACCACTCCCAAACATTTCCACTCATGTCGTACACCCCGAAAGGACTGGACGACGAATAAAACCCAACCGGAGTCGTCCAGGGATACAACCCTTTTTCGAAGGGATCGCCGCTGTTCTCGCAGTTTTCCTTTTTCCAATCCACTGCATTTTCCCGATATCCAAAGAGGAACGTTTTCGAGGAGGACGCCGCACCGGCTGCCTTTTCCCATTCCGCTTCTGTGGGAAGGCGCTTTCCCTGCGACTCGGCAAACAGAGATGCGCCGTACCACGAAACGTAAATCACCGGAAACCATTCTCTTCCCTTGACCGGTCGAAAAAGGCCCCCATCGTAGACAATCTGACTGAACGGCCGGTTCGATTTCAATCGGCAAATAATTTGAGACGGGTGAATGGAGGTGTGAACCACGCCGTTCTGCACGAAGATTTTTTTCTCTTTCAGGGCCTGATTCAGAAAGGCTGCAAATTCGGCATTGGTAACCTCACAGCGGTCAATGGCGTATGAATCAAGATAAACGGAATGCCGCGGACGCGAACACGCCCATCCCATTTTATCCGGGGCACCCATGATAAACGACCCCGCCGGAACGGAAACCAGCCGATTTTTACGAAAGTGAACCGATTTTGTCCGGACAAGAGTTTTGGAAAAGCGTTGATCCGGCAGACTGTCCCGAACAAATGTAAATAATTTTTCGATGAAATGAGCCGTCTTTAGGCGCATTCCGGGCGTCAGGCGCAGGGTGTCCGGCGTTTCCATGTGCAGGCCGCGGATCACCTGATCGTTCTGGAGAATGCCATACGTTCGGGTACCCAGAGCGGTGTAAAAAATGTGAACCGGAACGCCTTCGTAATCGTAAACCAAATCCTCCGGCAAGTTGCCGAAATAAATCCGGGGATACTTGTCCCCCATTTCCCGTTGCCAATAGCGATTATAAACCTGCTTGATTCGGCGCAACTCATCCATCGCAAAACCGGCCCCCACCGCTTCTACCACGTTTCTGTACACACGGCGTCCATCCGGCAATTTCACGGTCAGATCGTGTCCGTGGAGATCGAAATAAAATGAAAGCGGGGCCCTATTTCCGATTTGTGCCGCCTTTCGGACACCGGCCAGATACCGGTGGTACACCGCCAGAGACGAATCATTCTCCACGCGAACCCGTTGGGTTCCGTGCCCATTTTTCAGGGGCAGTTTCATGAGCGGGCGATTCACGTCGTACCAGATTCCGCGGTAGGACAACCGGTATTTCCAGGCGCTTACACAGGGAATGTGTGCTTCCCTGTTAACTATTTTGGCAATGGCTCCCGTTTCATTGTCACAATCGGCGTGGGGTGTTCCCAGAACCATTCCGGGCCACTGGTTTGTGTCGCCCGGACAGGACTCAATTTTTTGCTGAATCGGAACGGGATTCAGTGTGGCGTTCCGCCCGGCCTTCTCCACTGTAACCGCTTGATTGCCATAGCCTATTTCCAATTGCTTCAAGTATTTTTTATGCATTCCGCAGGAGGAGTCATCCCGGAAATATTTGTAAATTCGCAGTTCAACTTTCCTGCCGTTGGCCTTTACGAATACCGGAGCCCCCTCTTTCAGACCCAATTTGTCCAGATTCCTTTGGGAGACAAAAACAGCAGGGTCTAACTGCCGGGTGGCAACGGGGGCGCGGGTTACTTTCGTAAGCGTAAGTGAATTCGGATGACACGACAGCACTAAAACTGCCGAGGCCAAAATAAAACTAAACCTGATGACTTTAGGAATGGATTTCACGAAAAGCCTCTTCCTTTTGATTTACGTAATTCAGTACGTCTGAATTGATTCGACCGTGAATTTCAACAAATTCTTCAAGCGCGCGGTACAGCGGCACAATAGACGGAATGTGCAGGTATTCCTCCAATGTATGGTGCCCCTCCCCCACCACCTTTACAATTAGAATGGGAAATCCCCTGCCCGTAAAAAAACGGGCATCGGACGATCCGTTTTCTGCCTTTGGAAGAATAGGCTGCTGAAAATATTTTTCCAGCAGGTGCTGCATCTCCAAAAAAACGGGGGTTTTTGGATTCAAATAAACCCGTTCACTCCCGGAAATTCTGGAAAAGGTGACACGGTTGTCCAATACAGCCGTGATTTTCTCAAAATAGTCCTCTACGGAAAGGGGTTCCGTAAAATAGACATTCATCTTTAATTCGGCTCTATTGGGCGGAAAAAGGGTGTCGTTTTCCACGTGCACGTCGTAGGTGGAGTAGGTCGTGTACCAATTGTCGTTGTCCGTAGCCAGCTCCTGATCGGGAAAAAGGGCAATAATCTTGTTGTAATTTCGGATCAAAATATCAAAGGCATT
>JAADHR010000204.1 GCA_013151735.1 Calditrichota bacterium
ATAACAAAGTAGGCCACCAATGCAATGGCCGTCACCAAAACTGACCCCCACAAAAGTTTGGAAACCGAAAAAATGGGATTGGCGTGTTTCATTCTTTTCTCCAGATACCCGGCAAGCAGGCACCTTGATCTTTTTATTTTGAGTCTCTCTTAAAAATACAGCTTTCTTTTGTGGATTTGCAAGAGATTTTTTACAAGAGGAGCAGCAAAGCAGAAAACACTTTCCAAAAGGGGCATGAGATATGAATCGGGGAAATGGTTTTTTCTCCTCTAAAAAAGGGGTCGGTAAAGGGTTGCAATCATTTCTCTTAGGAGTTCATTGCTCGCATTTCTGGAACCCTGCTTTATTTCAGCAGGATCATCTTTTTCGTCTTTCCAAATGCGCCTGCCTGAATATGATAGAAATATAGGCCTGACGGCAATTTTTCGTCTGAAAATTGGATTCGGTAAACACCCGGTAAGAATTTTTTCTGCTTTATTAGAGTAGCCATTATTCTTCCTGTCACATCGAAAACCTGGATAGTCACTGTCCTGGCCACCGGCACATAAAAACTGATTGACGTTTCATTATTAAAGGGATTGGGGTAGTTCTGGCTGAGATAAAAACCTCTGATTACGGACGGTGTTTTTTCCTTAACTCCCGTTTGAAACCCAATTTTTTTCATCATCGAATCAATCTCAGTGTTCGACATGAACAAATTCCAGCAAAGCTGTGTGCGATAGTTTTCAATCATCGGCACAATGGTTCCTTCATCAATTGCAAGATAGCTTTTCGCAAACCAATCGGCATCAAGATTAAAGGCGTCCCGGAAACCAAATTCGCCCCAGAGTTTTGGTCCATAGGTGAAGTAGAAATTTTTCATTGTGGCAATGGACGCCTCGGGTGTATAGGGCATCGCGCTGATGGCCGCCGTGGGCGTGATGGTACCATTATCATTTTGGGGATCGTGAGCCCGGTACCCCCAGGGGTCATCACTGGCCGTCAGACCCCAAACAAGCGAACCATATCCCTTATGATGACCGGGATTGTCCACACAATAGGCCCGATTGATTCGGGTAATATTTCGATTATTTTCAAAATAATTGCAAAATTGGTCGGACTTTCTTCTGGGATCGAACCCAAGAAAGGAATAATGGGTAAAGAACAGCGGGCCGCCATAAGGCCACCCGACCCACAATTTGTAACCGTAATAGGAATTTCCGTTGGCATAGTCTGTTCTGGCCGCCCATCCGTCGTAATACAGCGAGGCAGGAACACCGTGGGTTGGCGAAGCAATCGCCAAAAGATACACAATCATGGCTTCGTTCCATCCTTGAATCACCATATTCATTTGCCAGCCGTAATTCGGTGACCAATGCCAAAACAGCCGGTTATTATTGGGATACCGCCGATACCAATTCCAGTCAATTTCCTCCCAAAGCTGCGTGGCCCGGTTGCGTATCTCCTTTTCGACCTCATTGTCCAGGGTATAGTAGTTTCGGATGGTGAGGAGGGCCTGCGCCACATAGGCCGTTTCCACCAAATCGCCGCCATCGTCAAATTGACTGAAAGGAATCGTTTCTCCTGTTGCCCCGTTTATCCAATGAGACCAGGCGCCGTGGTAGCGAGTTGCTTTTTCCTGCAAAAATCGAAGAATTTTGAGTGTTCGAACCGACGCGGAATCCCTTGGAACAAATCCCCTCTCGGCACCAACCGCGATTGTCATGAGGCCGAATCCGGTACCACCGCTGGTGCAAACATTCCCGGAACCCGTTCGCTCACGCGCCAATCCGCTGACCGGATGGGCGTAATCCCAAAAATATCGAAAGGTTGCCTTTTGAATCGAGGTGAGCAGCTGATCATCCGTCATGTGAAACGTACGGCTTTGTACCGGCGCCGAGCGATCGGATTCCTGGTAATTTCGATTGACGGCGGATACCTTGTAATAAAATGTCTTCCCGTTTTCACCGATAAAATCACTGTAAACATGAGTCCTGTGGAGAACCGTATTCAGCTTGCTAAAGGGTCCATTTTCACTTTCCGATCGGTAGATAAAATATCCCAGCAGGTCGGATTCTGTATTGGGGGTCCACTTGAGATCGATCCGGCTGTCTGCCCCCTCGGCAACGAGATTTTTGGGGGTTGCCGGAGCGGTTGATCCGCCATTCCCTTTTTTAATGATACGAAATTCGTCCAGCCACATCCTGTGCTCGATCCCATCCGCTTTCTTCTGAAAGAAATAGATGGTCTTTATATGGGTTAAATCGGCATTATTTTCTCCTGATTTAAACGTATCAATCGGAACCGAAACCCGTTGCCAGGTGCTTGAATCGGAATCCACGCCTTCGATAAAATCACCAAGCCCATTTCGTGTGGTTTTGCGATTATTTACATCTTCCAAAGCCAGATCGGGCAGATTTTCTTTTAAAATCGCCTGCGGAGCGTTTATCCAAAAAATAATGCTGTCATAATGTGTGAAATCATAATTTTTCCAGCCGATGGAGGCCAAAGCCATTCCCCAATCGCCCCCGCTTTGAGACGTCCAATGCAGACGCAAACTATGTGCCCCCTGATAGGGATGCCGGGAATCGACAGGGAATTTATCGTGGTTGCCGGCAAGCTCCAGTGAACTTGGCGCGGTTTCGTAACCCCAGGAAGAATCAAAAAATTCATCGCCCGTATTGCTGTCGCTGAAGAAAACAATCTCCTCCTGAGCGTAAAGAGAAACGGAGAGAATCATTAAGAAAAAAAGAAAAAACAACCGCTTCATTAGGCCTCCCGATGTACAAGTAACATATAAAAACCAATCTCACCCAAAGTCTATTTACTTTGCTTTTTAAAATCGAACAAGAACCTCCACCTGAGAACCCGGCGGCGCCTCAGGAATCAGATGTCCCTCCAGTTTATCTCCATTCATCCAAATGACCCTATCCTGTTTTTTCCCGTTGTTATACCGTTTAAATTCAATATGATAGGAGCTTCCGCGGAAAAAACGCCGCATTGTAACACGCTGCCATTCCTCCGGGAAACAGGGTTTGACCCGCAAGCCGTCATAATCCGCCCGGACTCCAATGATATAGTCTAAAATGGCGCGCAACATCCAACTGGCCGAACCGGTGTACCACGTCCAGGCGCCGCGCCCAAAAAACGGGGAATCAATTCCGTCAATATTCCCGGGCGTCACATAGGGCTCAGCCATATATCGCCATGGCTGGAGTCCGTTGTAGACAGGTAAAAGTCGTCTTAAAATATCATTCGCCCGGGTGCAATGGCCCATTTCACACTCTGCCAAAATCATCCAAATGGCTGCATGGGTGTAAACGCCGCCATTTTCTCTGACGCCGGGAGCATATCTGGAAAGATATCCGATCATTTCATCCGGTTTTTGATAGGCCGGTAAAAATAAAAGAGGGCCAAAATCCTTTAGCAGATATTTTTCTGCCGACGATAAGGCTTTTTGCTGTCTTTCGGGGGTTGTATCATGCGCCAAAACCGCCCATGTTTGGGGATTCAAATAGATTTTTCCCTCACTATTTTGATGACTTCCTATGAGGTCTCCGGAATCTTTTGAGGCCCGCCAAAACCATTCTCCATCCCACCCGTACGTATTGATGGCTTTCTTCAGTGCCTCCGCCTCACGTGCATAATCCTTTGCTTTTTCCTGAAGGCCTTTTTTTTTCAAGACAAAAACCATCTCAGAGAGAATGAGATATAAAAAATGGCCCAGCCAAAGAGATTCGCCCTTGCCGTCCAATCCTACACCGCTGAGTCCGTCATTCCAATCTCCCGACAGAATGAGGGGAAGTCCGCGCGGACTCCTCCGGGCGAGTGAACAATCAATCGCTCGCAACAGATGGATGAGCAGCGGTTCTTTCTTTTTGTCATCGTAAAAGGCCAGGGGTTCATCGAGGCTATCGAAATTCCCGGTTTCCTTTAAATACTGAATAACCACGAAGGGCAGCCAGAGCAAATCGTCCGACATGTCCCCGTCGTGGCCTTCTTCACTAATCGGATGCCACCAATGCAGCACCTTGCCGCTTGCAAACTGATGGCGGGCATGCAATCGTATCTGGTCCAACGTCCGGTCGGGATTACTGTAGAAAAACACCTGGCTGTCCTGCAATTGATCCCTGAAACCGAAGGCGCCGCTCTGCTGATAATAGGCGGCCCGGCCCCACAACCGTCCGGATATGGTCTGATATTTCAGAAAGCTGTTGGCCAAAAAATTTATGCCTGCGTCGGGCGTCTCAATTTGAGTGGGCGCCAAGAATTCTTCCCATTTTTCTTGAACCTGTTTAAAGGCCTTTTCGATTTTTTCCTTACTCGAATAGTGATGAATAATCTCCCCTATTTTTTCCTCCTGCCGTACAGCGCCCAAAATGAAGTGAATGTCTCTTGTTTCACCCGGCTCCAATACGAAATTCTTTTGTAAAGAGGCAATCGAATCCGCCCATTTACCCTGCGAATTTCCCAGTTTACCGCGCCTAACGGCAGCAGGGTTTTCCAAATCCCCATATTGCCCCAGGAAGTTTTCCTTATCTCCTTCAAAAGCATCCACCGGATCGCTGCAGGCCAAAAATGCCGTACGATCCCAATTGACATTCCAATGGCCTCGTTTGGCTTTGATTTCCCAAAGCCGTTTCCGGGCTAAAATCGCATCGAGATCGGCCCGAAATTCTGTTTCGATAAACACCTTGTGGAATTCCCGATGCGAGTCCGGAGCGGCCCCCAAACACCACTCCAGATAGGTAAACACAGACAATTCACGCGGAACCGAATCGTTGTTTTGAATGGTCAGGTTCCAAATTTCAACTTCCTGATCAAACGGGACAAAAACACGCAAATCGGTTTTTACGGCATAATATTCCGTGGAAAAAATGGAATAGCCGATCCCGTGCCGGCAACGATAGGCATCCGGTTTTTTCATCACCGGAGCCACCGTCGGGGACCATACGAAGCCCGTCCGGTTGTCCCGAATGTAAATATATTTGCCCCAGCGATCTCGGATTAAATCTTGGTGCCAACGTGTGAGGCGATTGAGATTGGCATGTTCGATCCAGCTAAATCCTCCCCCAATCTGAGAAATAACCAGGCTGTATGTCCCATTTGAAATGACATTGACCCAGGGTTTCGGGGTACGGTAATTCGTGATAACATATTCTCGACCATCTTCAGAAAAATAACCCAATTCCGTCTCAAAATACTTTTTTTCAGATCTCACTCAGTGTCTCCAGGCTGCAATTTCAGTTCTCGATCAAAAATTAATTTCAAATGAAAAGCGGTGAGCAGAGGATAACCGTCCCCAGTCTGCATAGGCATAATCAAACTGAAGGGGTAATGTTGGCGAAAGATAATAGACAAGCCCTAATCCAAATGTCAAGCCCTTTTCACGATCGCTTTCAAAAAGGGATTGATAACCTGCCCGAAAAAACACCCACTGTCTGAAGCCATATTCTGCTCCGAAACTCACATTTTCCGTGTTGTCATTCGGATGTCTGGCTTCAACGGCAACGGTCAATTGATTCATGTCTTTATTTAAAATTTCCCAGGCCAGGCCAAAACGAAACAATAGAGGCAGGCTCCACTTGTCCGTTTGCAAATCGGCAAAAATAGTGTTATTGTCCCCATATTCATCCGGGTTAAAATCGTAGTTTACAAACACATCCTTGCCCGTGTAATGCATTTTGGGTCCAAAATTCGAAATGCTCATTCCAAGAACAAGCGGGGCGTAATCCGTACGAAACAGAATGCCCAGATCAAAAGCTACAGCCGAGGCCGTCATGTGCCAGATTTGCTGGTGTACATACTTGGCATTAAATCCGATGCTAAACCGGTCGGTAATCGACCGTGCGTAACTCACTCCCATCGCCATATCCATCGCGCTAAAATATTCACCGGTTCCCTCCGGTTCAAACTCGGTACGCACCAACATGTCCGGCATCGAAAGCGCGGTGTAACTTAATCCAAAGCTCCCCCAGATTCCGGTGTTGATTCCAACGGCCACGAAATCGAAATTTGTTCCTGCTAACCATCGGGTATGGGTAAAATTGACGGCTGCGGAATAGGCTAAATGAGCCAGGCCCGCCGGGTTCCAGTAGAGCGATGTGACATCATTGGCAACCGCCACGTAGGCGCCTCCCATTCCAATAGCTCTTCCTCCCACGGGAATTTTCAAGAATTGTCCAGCGGTTGTGCCGCTTTTTGTCAGGCCTCCATTTCCATCCGCATACACATGTGCCCCGCCAAAGACCGCACTAAAAAAAAGTACAAAAATAACGCGTTTCATGGGTCAAAAACCACCATTTTAAATGACTCGACAGATTTTCAATCAATTATTTTATCACGG
Source organism: Calditrichota bacterium (assembly GCA_013151735.1). Taxonomy (NCBI): domain Bacteria; kingdom Pseudomonadati; phylum Calditrichota; species Calditrichota bacterium. Next base: position 6,326 of record JAADHR010000204.1, read on the forward strand.
CAAACCGGCCTATTTTCTCACCCACTCCCGGGGCATCCACATGGAAAATATAAACCCCCGGGGCACAATCCAGACCGTCTTTCGTAGTTAAATCCCAGGCTTCGGCACCATCCAAAAGATTTGAGCGATGTTCCAGTGTTTTTACGTGGTCTCCGTTTATGGAATAGACTCGTATGGTACACCGCTGCGGAAGATGGATAAAAAAGACCCTCCGCTCTCCTCTTCCGGAAGCAAACAGCCGCGTGGGCTCCCAACGGGCAGCCGCTACGTAGGGATTGGGAACCACGGCTATCTTTGACAGATCGAATTGCGCCTGAGCCGTATCAACCTTGGCTGATCGGGTGGAAAATTCATACACATCTCCCGACCGGAAGGGGGTTTTGATCTGAATTCGCAGAACATCTCCATCCTTGGGATAGACGGGTTCTGCCCCTCCAAAAGGTTGAAGGAAATGAACACGCCAGACCTCACGCGGAATCGCACCATCCTTTATTATAATGCGAATATATTCACCCGGAGAGATAGAGCTATCTCGTGTAGCCTCATTGGGTTCTTCCAACATAAAACGCACTTTTTTCTGCTCATAAATATCCCAGACCGAAAAATTCACAGGAAAGCGGGGACGAAACCACCAGGTCGTATCCCGTTCACCAAAACGAATTTCATAGCTGGAGGGATAGCCCGGCCGTCTGTGAGGAAATTGGTAGCGATTTTCCACGGTAATCGGGATATTGCTGTTTCCTTTGATCCACCCGGAATGCTGAGCATCCCACTGGATGCTATCGGTTACCACAAATAGCCTCATTCCCGAAAAAAGGGGATTAAAATCCTCGGCACGGACAGAGCGGGAATCCTTGAAAAGGGTATCCGGCATCTCCGGATGCGTCACATTTACCAGGCAATAGGTGATGGTATCCGAATGGGTTGTGTCATCAAAAATCACCCGGTACGTTTGATTGTTTTTTACCTTCAGTGGATCCAGAACATTTACCCAAACCTTTCCGCTGGCAAAACCCGAGACATGCCGAATGGAGTCCCGGAGCCCGCCCGCTTGAAATCCGGCGGCCGGTGCCTGCGGAGTGACCTGTACGGTGTTGATATCCAGCGTCACCTCCCCATTGATCGTACGAACAATCACGCGGCCGCATTCGGAAGGAAACATATCCAAGGACGCATCGCCTCTGTCGTAGGAAACGACCGCATAGTAATAGGTTTTTCCATTCATGACATCCGTATCCGTCCATGAATGCCGAAGGCCTTTGTTATCCCCCATGTACACCTTCGTCCCCTGATAATCCAGCGGGAAAAAGCCCGACACATCATCCCGAAGATCAAATTGGGCAACCGGTTTTAGAAACGTTTTTTCTCCAAATGAATTCGTAACAATCCGGGCATCCAAAAATCCCGGATCGGTGCTCTTATAAATTTTATACCCCTCAAAATCATTGGGGGGATTTGAAAAGGGATCGTAGCTTTTTTCCGCTTCATTATCCCAATAAAGGGTCACTTTTTTATCCCCTGCAACCGCCCACACATGGGGTTTCTCCGGCGGTCGTGCAAAATTGTAATTGTTATTGTAGATTTTCTGGACGGTCCGTTTATTTCGAATAATGTCGTTCAGGTCTTCACCAAAAACAAGACAAACAGAGAAACGTTCCGTTTGTCCGGGAAGAAGAGGAAACGGGCCGGAACCGTATAAAAACGCGATATTTCCGTTCTGCAATTTCGTATCAAAATGACTGTAGGAGACCCGATTCCAGATTTCATCGTCCTTGTAAAACGCCACTCCTGTTCCGATGTAAAAAACATCAAACGCCGTCAACCCAATTTGATCCGATTCATCTTTATCCGTGGCATCAAAATGAGGCTCTCCCGGTGTGGGACGCCCATCGCCTTCTCCCATGTCACCCGTACCGGCTACACCGTCGGCGCCCACATCATCATATTTGGGATTCCAATCTCCATCGTTATCAATAAGATCATCGCGTCGCTCGTCAATCATTTCGTCAATACGGCCGTCTCCATTATTGTCAATTCCATCGGCATATTTCATTCCGATGTTGATTTCGGCCTCATCAATCAAACCATTTCCATTATCATCAATTCCATTCGCCGGAATTTCGCCCCGAATCATATCGGGCGTGATGGTTGGGCTGCCTTCCTCCCCGTCTCCGTCATCATCAATGTGATTATATGGATTGCCGGGGCTCTCTAAAAAGGCATAGCCGCAATAGCCTGTGGGGCCCCATCCTCCTTGCCCCAGACCATTCGTATCCCACGAGTAGGTGATGTCATCCGAAATCTCAAATGAGGCATTGTCGTCATTGGAGTCATATTGTCCGCCGACCCCAACATCCACATACATGCCAAAAATCATCTTCCGATAGATTGTGGTTCCCTCATTGGTAATGTCATAATGCCAAAAAATCAAATCTTCCGCCAGAACATTTGACCACTGAAACCCGCGAACACCGACCCTGAGTGCCAGTCCCCGGCGCGTGTGATCGGTCGAATCGGGATAAAAATCCTGTCCATCATCCGAATTGTCATCCATGACGAAATAGCTTTCCTGATCCGCATTGGTACGTTTTCCAAAATAGCCGTTCCAATAACCATCCCAACTGGCATCCTTGTCCGGCCAGCTATCCGGCCAGGAAATGGGATCATCACTCATCGCAATTTTATCCTGATTCGGATTGGCGTACCCGGGACGCGGCTGCCATCCCCGCTCAACGCCTTCCGGGGAAATATCCATTAGCTCGCGATAACCGGCCTCACAAATATGAAGCGTATCTCCCTTATGATTTTTAACCTCCGTAACGACAATGGGTGTGATTCCATCCATGTAGGAATGCCCACTTCCCTTCGGCCAAACGCCGGAGGGTTGGCGCCCCCACCAGGCCACTTCGCCAAAATTATAAAATAGCGTCTCTACAAGATTTCCGTTGTGAATGCCCTGTTTTCGGTACTTGCGATTCCCCCTCATTTCCGGCGGCACCTTTATTTGTGCCCGAAGAGGAAGGATATCCGCAATAAAAACGGCGGCAAGTAGTATCCAAACCATTTTAAAATAACGATTAAAAGATGATTTCATCCGACAATCATTCTCCAAATAAAATTTCTGTTAGGAAACCCTCAACGTGTAATATCCAGACCCAACAAAATGCGTCGAGGCTCTGAATAGAAGTCGGGGCGTCTCAGCCATTCCGAAAGAGAATTGACATGAGCCTTGCGTTTTCCAATATAATGGCTCACCAGGGAATAACCGGCCCGCCCGGTATCCTGATAAACAAGCAACTCATTCCTGCGATCGAGCAAATTATAAATTTTAATAAAAAATCTGTACCTCAGATTGGAGACATGAAATTCCTTAAATATCCGCACATCGATGGTATAATTAAAGGGTTTGCGCCCACTGTTTTCAAATGTTGTTTCCTGGCTTTGAATGACCGGAGTATAGGGTAATCCACTTTGAAACTGACCAATGAGCCCAATGCCGATTGTTTTGGGATCAACATACGACACAGAAAGATTCACGGTATGCCTTTGATCCCAATCCAGCGGTACAACCTGAATATTGCTCTTTTTGGGAGGATTTGATTGTTGATTGTAGAACTGATGATTGGGATCGGAAGCATTCCCTTCCGCTACCTGATAGGTATAATCAAATGAAACCCTCAAATGATCCCCATGGGCCGGACGTTTGTTAATTGAAAGTGTCAGTCCGCGAATATTTCCATAATCTCTGTTCTCATAACGGGCATAGCGATCACCCAAAACATACGTCTCGTAAATCTTTGTACCCAATAAATTACGGGCATCTTTATAAAACCCTGTCACATCAATTCCAATTTGATCAAATAATGCCTGCTGGTAGCCAAACTCATAAATGACGGTTGACTGCGGATTTAAATTGGCATTTCCCATGAGCGTGCTCAGACCTCCCGGAGCCACCGCAAATTTCGGATTCATATAGAGATATTCATAGGGCGGTATCTGAAAAAAATGCCCGTAAGACGTATGCATGACCCCGGTTACCGAAATGGGAAAGGCAATGCCGATCCTGGGACTAACCTGCGATTTGGCACGTGCATCTTTATAGGCGCTTGCACGCGGTTCAAGGGTGTTCGAGGGGTCTCTCAAATCAACAGGTACTTTTTCTCTTGAATTAAAATAATCAT
>JAADHR010000205.1 GCA_013151735.1 Calditrichota bacterium
TCGGAATTTTGTTTCGATCTTTTTCCCGCAATTAAGAATCCGATTCGAAAGAAGTCCGCTGCAAGGCAACTTGATTTGGCTCCTCCTTCGCTGTACAAAGCCCGTTTCGTAAAGATGGGAACACATTCTGATCTCAGCTATTTGCCGTCTTCTAAATATTTTGCATTTGATGAAAGGAAAAAAAACGATTCCTATGAGTTTGATTTCTATGTTTCATCTGATGTGGACAGTTTTGTGTTTGCACGTGAGGATTTGGAACAAAATATTTCCGGTGGCGGACGTCTTCGTATTTCAGATGGCATATTTTCCAAAATAGTGCACCCAATTGACTTAAAGGCAACGATATTCAAATTCACTTATCAATTTCGGGCTCCCCATATTTACCATATTGAATGGTCAAATGATTTCTACCGAGTGATGCCAGAAGAAATTAAATCCCCGACGATTTATCCGAATCCCTCGAAAGGGGATTTTTCATTTTCCATGAATTCAGCAAATGGCGGCGTGTGTTCTTATGAAATTTACAATATATTGGGGGTTAAAGTTTTTTTTCTCAAAGAGAACCTAAAATCAAATGAAATTGTTGTCAAAAATTTTGACTTGTCGCATCTGCCCTCAGGGATATATTTTTTAAGGATCAGGCAATCCACTCAAACAAAAAGCATGAAATTTGTTATTGTCAGGTAAGAAAGGACCGTTCATAGGTGGTTTTTCTGGCATAATTTGATCTTTATGCAAGGTAAAGGTACCTTCTTTTGAACGAATAAAAAAAGTGAGTACAAACAAGGATTTTCAAATCGAACATCGATTAGTGAAGTGGTTGATATATTATTGAAGAAAGGAAGTAGTACGATGTCGCGCAGGGTTAAATGGCTAATTATAATTCTGGTGTTTTTAACAGGTTATTTTTTACTTGCCAGAGACTACATGGTTGTGCACAAGCACACGTTTAAAGAGTGGCTGGTATTTTCTTCCAATCCCAATCGAATTGGGAAAAAGGCCTTTTATTACATTTTCCCATCGCAAAAAAAGCCCGAAAAAGAAATCCCGAAAAAGTGGAATCGAACGAATGAATGGCATCGGTATGCTCAGGAACCCGTTTTGACCATAGGCGCAGCGGGTTCCTGGGATGAGGATATTGCCTCTTTTTCAAGTGTTCTTAAGGATAGTGTGAATTTTAAAATGTATTACAGCGGTAGACAAGAGAATTTTATGGGTGCTCAAGTCGGCCTGGCTGAGAGTAATGACGGTAAGCACTGGAAAAAATATGCGGGAAATCCCGTTTTAAAATTAGGCCCCCGGGGTTCCTGGGATGACAAAATGATTTGGTGTCCGATGGTTTGGAAAGAAGGTGTGTACCATATGATTTATACGGGTCGAAGTAGTAAGGGCACACGTCAAATTGGTTATGCTACCAGTACGGATGGAATTCATTGGAAAAAAAGTGCCCACAATCCCGTATTTAATGATCCAACCTGGGCCCACAATCACACAGAGGCGTGGGGAATAATTAAGGTCGATGACCTATATTTTCTATGGTACAATACTTTGGGAGTGGACCAACGACAAGTGGGGTTAGCCCTTTCTCGGGATTTGGTTCACTGGAAACCTTTCAAAAATGCACCTATTTTTTCTTCAGAACCCGGAACGGACCGCTACCGGCAGTTTTGTGTTTTTCCGTTTCGTTATGGCCCATATTTTTATATGCTTATCCCAAGCCAGGACCAATCAAAGAATTATGCGGTATTTCGCCTTTATCGATGCAAAAATCCTTACTTTTTGGAAAAGGATCGAGAATTTGTAAAAAAAGTACTTCTTCCCGGAAAAATGGGTCAATGGGACGATTATGACCTGGATACCCCTCTGCTCTTAACGACGGATATTACCAGAAGTACATTTTACAATAATAAAATCTGGATGTACTACAGTGGAGAGGGCGGAGATGGCCATTGGAAAGAGGGATTGGTGATTGAACCTGATATCGATCATTCTTTGCAAATGCCGCAATCACTGGAAAAAAAATAGTCTCTTTTGCCAATAAATAGTTGACTTTTTTTAAAGAAACGATTATGTTTTTCAAGGATTGAAATCCCATGGTATTTCTTCAAAAAGATTATTTCCAAATGATTTTATAAGCGTATATGCCAAAACCCATTGAAAAAATTCTTCTGTTTTTAAGCGATTTTCTGACGATCAACGTATCCTTTTTGGTGTGGATTCTTATTCGCCAGTATTCGCCAGCGTTTGGGTTTGGCCTCGGCCTTGAGTTTTGATGATTATTGGCTGGTGTCGGGACTTGTTTTTCTCTACTGGCTGCTGATTTTTGTGTTCTTCGGGCTCTATCGTTCCTGGTATGCCCAGTCCCGTTTCGACGAATTTATCGCTCTCTTTAAAGCCATCTCGATCGGTGTGATTTTGATTTTTCTGCTCACCATTGATTGGCATCACGACGTCGAAAACCCCTTCCCTCTGAGCCGGGTCATGATTTTGACCTACTGGATGGTGCTGCTGATCATCGTGAGTGCGGGGCGAATGGCTCTGCGGTCGTTTCAACGAAAACTGCTGGAATCCGGGATCGGCCTGCGAAGGACACTCATTGTGGGGCAGGGGCCGCGCGCCAGGGAATTGAAAGAAAAGGTCGAACAATTTCCCGCACTGGGGTATCAGGTCGTAGGATTTGTAACTCTTTCGGATCATGCCGACGGGCTCATTCCTGCCGATCAGGTGCGGGGGAGCCTGGAACAACTGGAGTCGATTATCCGGAAAGAGGGTGTGGAGGAGATCCTGATTGCTCTGGAGGAATCGGAGCGCGCCTTTGTGGTGGATGTTTTGGGACAGGTAAACGGCCTGGATGTGCATCTGAAAATCGTGCCCGATTTGTACGACATTGTGGTCGGGCAGGCCCGCACGAACCAGATTTATGGCTTTCCGCTGATCGAAATCCTCCCGGAGCTAATGCCGCTCTGGGAGCGCCGGGTGAAGCGTTTGATGGATTTAAGCGTATCGGCAGCCGTCCTGGTTTTGTTGGCACCTCTCTGGATTTTGGTCGGACTCATCATTAAAATTGATTCTAAGGGTCCCATTTTGTACAAACAGGAACGGGTCGGGCGGAACGGAAAAATATTTTCCATCTACAAATTTCGATCCATGTATCAGGATGCCGAGAAAAAAACCGGCCCCGTGTGGGCGGATGCCGATGATCCGCGGATTACGCGCGTGGGGAGGATCCTCCGGAAACTGCGAATTGACGAGGTGCCGCAGTTTATCAATGTGTTTAAGGGCGATATGAGTTTGATTGGTCCCCGTCCCGAACGGCCCTATTTTGTGGAACAGCTCAAGAAGGAAATTCCGTTCTACGCACGGCGCCTGCGGGTGCGACCGGGCATTACAGGCTGGGCGCAAATCAAGCATGAGTACGACCAGTCTCTGGATGATGTGCGTAAAAAGGTGCAGTACGACCTGTTCTATCTGGAAAATATGTCGCTTCGCATGGACTTGAAAATTATTTTGAGCACAATTTCGGTGATGTTACGAGGAAAGGGGCAGTAAATCGGACTGCAAAAAA
>JAADHR010000206.1 GCA_013151735.1 Calditrichota bacterium
ATCTGGTGAAAACCCTGGAGCACAACAGCCCCATTTTCGACGGCTCGGAGGCCTGGGACCTTACCACCAAAGACGGCCTGGACGTGGCCTACGGCGTGTACATCTACCACGTGGACGCCGGAAAACTGGGAGAAAAGATTGGGAAACTGGCTCTCATAAAATAAACTCGAAATACGAATTTCAAAATACGAAACAAATTAAAATAGCAAAAATCAAAATGCAAAGCGATAAGTCAAAATTCAAAAAGGATTTTAAGAACAGGCTGTATCATTTTGTCCTAAAATTGATTGATTTTCTGGATCATTTGCCGAAAGACAATATTTCCAATAGATTAGGTGATCAACTGCTTCGAAGTGGAACGAGTATTTTGGCTAATTATGTGGAAGGACAAGCTGCAAGCAGTAAAAAGGATTTTACCAATTACTTTAACATTTCCTTAAAATCCGCTAACGAGAGCAAATTGTGGGTCGCTCTTCTGAGAGATAGTAAACGAGCCACTTCAGATGAGGCCAATTGGTTTTTAAGTGAACTCGATGAAATTTCTAAAATTTTTGCTTCGAGCATTTTAACTCTGCGTGGCAAACGGTAATTCTACATTTTGATTTGTATTTTTGATTTTTGATTTTTGATTTTTTATTTATTGGAGGATGTGTTGATGAAAAAACGACTCTTATTAATCCTTTTTTTCGCTTTTTTTACCACAACGGCTCAATTTTTACCACAACGGCTCAATCCCAGTTTGTTCGCAATGTGTCCAAAGTGGGTACAACGGCTGCCTCGTTCCTGGAAATTGAAGTCGGGGCACGCGCGTTGAGTATGGGAAGTGCATTTGTGGGTGTGGCCGACGACATCACGGCCATGTACTGGAATCCCGCCGGGCTGGCCAGACTGAACACGAATCAGGCCATTTTTGATCACTCCAACTGGCTGGCAGGTGTTTCATTCGATTACGCGGGTGTGGCCATTCAGATGGGCAACGCGGGGGCACTGGGTCTCAGCATCACGGCGTTGAATATGGGCGAAATGAACGTGCGTACTGTATTCTACCCGGAGGGTACGGGGGAGCGGTTCGACGCTTCCGATTTTTCCCTCGGCGCCACCTACGCCCGCAATCTCACTGACCGGTTTTCCATCGGATTTTCCGGAAAGTACATCCACCAGAAAATCTGGCACATGAATGCCGCCAGCATTGCTTTTGACATCGGGACCCTTTTCACCACTCAGTTTCACGGAATGAAACTGGGCATGAGTATCACCAATTTTGGCCCCAAAATGCGTTTGGAAGGCAAAGACACCCAGGTGAAACACGACATCGACCCCGTTAAATACGGCAACAACAGCAAAATAAACGCCCATCTCGATACGGATAAATGGTCGCTGCCACTGCTTTTCCGCGTGGGGGTTTCCATGGACGTCCTTAAAACATCCCTGCAATCTCTAACCCTGGCACTGGATGCCAATCACCCCAACGACAACACAGAATATTTGAATGCCGGATTTGAGTACGGCCTTTTTCAAAAATTTTACCTGCGCGCGGGCTACCCGGCGCTTTTCATGAAAGATTCCGAGCAAGGATTTTCCGCCGGTGCGGGCCTGAACACCCTTTTGTTCCGCAATTTCCGAATCAAATTAGACTACGCCTACGCCAACTTTGGCGTACTCACGAATGTGCAGCGGTTTTCAGTAAGTGTGGTGTTTTAAAAAATGCAGAAGTACAAACTCCCCGACACCTTTTTGACGTGCCGGGGAGTTGCGTAAAATATACATTTAGAGAGATGCGCTATTTCATCAATGGCATTTTTCTTACTACATTCAATTCCCCATCAAATTTAAATTCCAAAAAGTAGATTCCGGACGGAGCCGTTATCCCGTCCTCATTCTTTCCATTCCATTCAATTTGATAAAAACCCGGTTTTTATTCAATTTCTTCTTGCATTGAGGAAAATACTTTCTATATTATGGAAAAAAAGGGCATAAACGTCCGATAATGAATGGGGGGAGTTATTTTTTTCCCGCATCTCAGAATTTCGACTCAACAAAACCAGCATTTCCTTAGAAAACCCGTTCAATTTTTTTACTAATTGTTGGGGAACTCAAAATGAAAACAGATCTGAAGCATCTGGGCAATTCCTTGTTTTTGCAGCATTTGTTTGTTTTTTTCTTCCTTGCAACTCTTTCTGCGCTGGCCACCTTTTTGGTGTTGACGATTTTCCACATCCCTCTGTCTCACCACACCATTCTTGTACAACAGGAACCCCAACTATCCAAAGCTTACTATTTCTTCCCCGACCTCAATCATGACGGGTTGAGCGAAACAGTCGTACTCAAAAAAGAAACCGCTATAAAGCAGCCCGCCATTAAAGTGTACAATCCCAATGGAGGCCTCATCGACCAGTGGAATTTCAGCGAGGATTGGTTGACATATCCTGTTTTTGGTGATTACGACGGGGACATGTACGATGAAATCTTCGTTTTCACCCACTCGGCAGATTCCCTTTTTCTATACGTTCTCGACGCCCGCAAACGAAGCCATTTTCTGTTTAACCGTCTGCCGGTTCTGGCGGCCCCTGCGCAGAATTTTAATCACCACAAGAAAGGGGAATGGGACCTTTTTGGCAGCAATGGCCTGCTTTTGGATGTAGACGGTGACGGCTATAAGGATCTTGTTTTCAATTTAAATGTGGGATACGCCGTGGTCCCTCGCTGGCTATTTGCCTACAGTATTCGCAAAAAGAAAATAATTGCCACCTCACCAAAATTCGCCGCCAATTTGAACCTTGGCCAGCTTGCCGATCTCAATGGGGACGGCCAATTGGACATTCTACCTGCAGGCGCCAGTGCTCCCTGCAATGTCTTCAAACCCTTTCCCTACCGTGATGACCGTACCTGGATCATGGCCTTTCAAAAAAATTTGGATTTTCTCTTTCCCCCTATTCCCATGCCGAAAGGGTATAGCAAACTCATCACCATTCCTTACCGGAATGGGAAGGGGTCCTTTATTGTCGCCTATTGGATCAATGCGGACGCCGTCAATCGCATACCGAAGCTGTATCTCATAAGCGGTAATGGCACCATACTAAAAGAAAAGGCTATTGAATCAGCTAGGTATGACGCCCATATTTTTACATTACCCGGCCTTCGAAAAGACCGTTTGTTTTACCTGGACTATGAAAAGGGCTTATTTGAATTAAATTCCACATTTGAAATCTTGCGGCATGTTGCGATTAAAAAGCATCCACTGATTACATACGCACTCCTAACGGTGGATTCCGATCCGAAATCCAAATTGATTATGGTCACCAAAACACACCTTGGGGTGATGAATTTGAGCAACTTCGAACAAACCTGGCAAGAAATTCCGAAGTCCAAAATACTTGTCAGTCCGGCAGTAAAATGGTTTGGTCACAACGACTCAGAAATTGTTCTGCAATTGAAAGATTTTCTTCTTTACTGCCGCTATCGGGTCAATCCATTGTTCTTTTTTCGTTATTTCATTGTTTTTACAATATTTGGAATTCTATTTGCCGGCAATTACGGTCTTTATTGGTTTCTGAACACGACTTCCTTTCATCGCCAATTGGCCCATTTTGCGGTTCAACAAAATCAATTGGGCGTACTGGTTCTGGATTCCAGGAAAAAAATCAAAATGGCAAACGACCATGCCAAAAATCTGCTAAAGCCTCTCACTGTGTACGGGGCGGGCGAACACTTTTCACAAGTTTTTCCGAAGGATTCCAAAATTTACAATTTTTTTGAACAGCTCGGCTTGCAGAAAAATCTGGTTCAAACAGAAATTAGCTCTGTTTTTTTGGAGAACAACAAACATCTCAATCTGTATTCCACACCGGTACGGGGCCTCTTCAAACTTCCAATTGGCCATGTGGTTTTTATCGATAGCATGCAAACAAACAACCAACTGGAACGGGTACGCGTGTGGAGCAAAACCATTCAAAAAATTGCTCACGATATTAAAACCCCCCTCTCCACCATTCAGATCGGTTTGCAAACCCTGCAAATGAAAATCAATGACCTGCTTCCGGAAAAATCGGCCGTTCAGGAAGATTTTGACATACTCCTCTCCGAGCTGCGCCGACTTCGGGAATTGACCCGAAATTTCCTTCAATTTGCCAATCTGGAGTCGCCCAACAAACAAATTGTTTCGATCCGCAAGATACTTACACGCGTATTATCACGATTTTCTCACTATTTCAACGAGGACTTGCGCATTCAAATTGAGCTGGACGACGAGCACGACCGCTTGATGGCTGATCCTCAACAGCTTGAGGTTGTTTTCCAGAGCATTATTGAAAATGCCATCGATGCTTTGCATGGAGAAGGTATCTTATTCATTTCAAGCAGTATGGCACAATATTTGGATAAACATTTTGTAAACTACCTTGAAATTGATTTTGCAGATACCGGTCAGGGAATGGACAAAGAAACACAAAAGCGGGTTTTTGACCCCTATTTTACAACAAAATCCGAAGGAACCGGTATGGGATTGACCATTGCCCGCAAAATCATAGAAGACCACGGTGGAGAAATCGTTTTGACCTCACGCAAGGGGTTTGCCACAGTGGTGCGTGTCATGTTGCCAATTGGCAACATAGGAGACAAACATGTTGCCTAAAATCCTCGCCGTGGACGACGATGAAGTCTTCCTAAAGTCGCTGTCCAATTTGCTGCGTTACAAAAACTACGAGGTGGAGACTGTCTCCAATCCTCTGCAGGCCGAAACCGTTTTCTTAGAAAGTGATTTTGACTGTGTGCTGTTGGATGTCATGATGCCCGGGCTGGACGGCGTTTCGCTGCTCAAACGCTTGCAAGAACATCGGCCGGCCGTGCCCGTTATTATGATTTCCGGCCAGAGCACCATTACCAAGGCGGTGGAAGCTATCAAACTGGGGGCCTTCGATTTTGTAGAAAAACCGTTGGACGCGGAACGCCTGCTCATTAGCATTAAAAATGCCCTGGACAAGCGCGGCTGGTACGAAGAGAAAAAGCACCTGATGTTACAATTAGATGAATCCTATCGGTTTGTGGGTCATAGTGCGGCCATGCGGAAGGTTTTTTCCCAGATTCAGCGTGTCGCCCCCACCAATGCCAAAGTGTTGATCTTTGGCGAAACCGGAACCGGAAAAGAGCTGGTGGCCCGTGCCATTTATTACCAGAGCAAGCGCATTGCCAAACCTTTTATTAAGGTCAATTGTGCAGCCATTCCTTCGGAGCTTCTGGAAAGCGAACTTTTCGGGTACCGGAAAGGCGCCTTCACCGGCGCTTCACAAAACCACCGGGGTAAATTTCTGATTGCCGATGGAGGCACTCTGTTCCTGGATGAGATTGCAGACATGAGTTTACGACTCCAGGGCAAACTGCTCCGCGTTCTTCAGGAAGGAGAAGTGGAGATGGTGGGTGAAATCCAACCTCGCAAGGTGGACGTTCGGGTGATTGCCGCCACAAACAAAAACCTTGTTCAAATGGTACAAGAAGAAAAGTTTCGCCAAGATCTTTTCCATCGCCTGAATGTGATTACCATTCATCTTCCCCCTTTGCGTACACGAAAAGAGGACATCCCGCACCTGGCCCGATTTTTCCTCAACGAATTTGCCCAGGAATACAATCGCCAATTCACGGACTTCACCCCCCAGGCCATTTCCATTCTCCTGCGACAGGACTGGCCAGGAAATGTGAGGGAACTGCGAAATATTATCGAGAAAACGGTCATCTTTTCCAAAGGGCCTATTGTACAGGCAACAGACATTCAGCAGGCACTCGAAATGCGGCAAACCATCGAAGCGAAGTCGGTTGGGTTTTCTTCACTGAAAGACGCCCGCGACACATTTGAAAAAAAGCTCATCCTGCAAAATCTGGAAGCCTTCAATTGGAAGATCGGTGAAACGGCCAAAGCTCTTGGCATTGACCGAACGGCACTGTACAAAAAAATGCGCAAATACGGCATTCATTCCGGTCAAGAACAAGGCCAGTCGTAATCGGCCACATCACTGCATTTTCTATTCCGCAATTTCCGAATCAAATTAGACTGCGCCTGCGCCAACTTTGGCTGACTTGCCCTTGTCTATCGGTTTTCGGTGAATGGGCTGTTTTGGGGGTTTAGTCTAAATTAACTAGCACCTCCCGCAGTTTTTTAATTGAAAATTTTCAGGCAGTCCTTCTGCGTGAGTGCCTTTTTCTGCTAAAATAGCAACAAGCCTAAATCACATATTGACATTTTTATTACATGGGAATTTATATTCGCAGGCGACAGATAGCAAAAGGGGGTCATTTAAAATACAAGATGAATATCCTCTAAAATGCATTTTTTTCTCTATCCAGCGAACGTCATCAAAAGTGGATGATTAATGAATCATACGTCTTCAAAACAGACAAACCTTTTTTCAGGAAATCTTCAA
>JAADHR010000207.1 GCA_013151735.1 Calditrichota bacterium
AAAGAAATATTTTTTCAGATTAAAATAATGTTTCCTGGAAAAGTCATTTTTTGAATTTCAGAACTGGCTGTTTTTGACCCACCCCCTGACTCCCTCTCCCTTATTTAAGGGAGGGGGACGGGGGGAGGGTAAACCCGCAAAATCTTGCGGTTCTTCAAACGGAAAACAATCGAAATTCAAATTGTGGTTGCAACATAATTAAAGAGGAGGGTCACGCTATGAAGATGCAAGTCAAATTATTCCTGGCGCTGGGGATTGTTTTAAGCCTCGGCCTGTCCATTGGGGCATGCAGCAAAAAGACCGAAAAGGCACCGGCTTCCAAATCCCGGGCTGCACAACCGATCCAAACCGCGGCGCAACAACCAGCGGCAACACCCGATTCCGTACAAACCGTAACCAAATCCGTTCTGTTTACATTTGACCAGGACAAAGTTGGCCAGCTTCCGGCCCATTTTTCACAGCACGTCACCGGACGGGGCAAATCGGGCATTTGGAAGGTGGTTTCGGCCGCAGACGCCATTAGCAAGCCCAACGTGGTGGAGCAGACATCCAAAAAATATTTCGGCTACCATTTTAATGTGCTGGTGAACGATTCCACGAACTTTTCCAACCTGGATTTGACGGTCCATTTCAAGGCCCTGACCGGCCAGGAAGACCAGGGCGGCGGACCCATTTGGCGGTACCAGAATGCAGACAACTACTACATTGCCCGGGCCAATCCCCTGGAAAACAACTTTCGCGTGTACAAGGTGGTGGACGGCAATCGGAAAATGCTGGCCACGGTGAACATTCCCATTACGACGCACAAGTGGCACACCATTCGCATTAAAAATGTGGGTGACCACATTCAGTGCTACTACGACGGTCAGCTCTACCTGAATGCGCGCGATACAACCTTCACCCACGGGAAAATCGGCCTGTGGACGAAGGCGGATGCCGTCACCCAGTTCGACGATTTGAGTGTGAAAGAAGTCAAATAGCGTTGGGGTAAATCATATTCCCCCGGATTCAGGTGGTCGCAAAACGGAGACGAAACAATCAAAGACAGGAGAAAGAATGAAGTTCAGGACAGCCGTGTTGGTTTTAGTGCTTATTATTTCTCAATCGGTTCTGATTGCGGAGACCCATTCCAAGCGTGTGGTTCAGGCGGTACGGATTTCCGAGCCGATTCAATTAGACGGGATTTTAAACGAACCCCAATGGAAGCAGGCCGTGCCGGCCACCGATTTTATTCAACGGGAGCCCCAAAATGGGCGCCCCGCCACCGAACGCACAGAGGTTCGGATTCTCTACGATGCCAATAACCTTTACCTCGGTGTGTTATGCTACGATTCTGCCCCGGATAAAATCATTGCCAACACGCTTATCCGGGACAGCAGTATGCGGGGCGACGACCGTTTTACCGTGGTTTTTGATACCTACCTGGACCACCAGCGGGGATTTGTGTTTGTGACCAATCCCAAGGGTGCCCGGTTCGACGCTTATCAGGCGGCTCCCGAACACGACCCAGACGGAAGCTGGAATACGGTGTGGGATGTGCGTACCAGAATCACTGCCAAAGGCTGGCAGGCTGAAATAGTCATTCCCTTCAAATCGCTTCGCTTTCCCAACAGACCCAATCAAGTCTGGGGAATCAATTTTCAGAGGTACATTCAACGCAAGCACGAAGAAGACATCTGGAGCGGTTGGGGGTACAACGAGGGAATTACCTATCTTACTTTTGCGGGAGAGCTCCACGGGTTGATCAATCTAAAGCGGGGACACCAGATTGAATGGTTTCCGTATCTGAAGGCAGGTATTCAAAAGGAAGAAACCGATGGGGTTACGCAAACTATTCTTAGAAAAACAGGTTTTAATATTAAATATGGAATCACGCCCACGCTCACAGCCGATTTCACAGTCAATACCGATTTTGCTCAGGTGGAAGCCGATCGGGCCCGAATCAACCTGACCCGGTTCAGTCTCTATTATCCCGAAAAACGGGATTTTTTCCTTGAAGGAGCCAATATATTCAAGTTTGGCGGGTATCGCAGCCAGATTTTTTATAGTCGGAGAATTGGCCTTTCTGAAAACGGGGAAGAGATTCCGATTCTTGCAGGGACTCGTCTCACCGGACGTGTTGGGAAATATTCCGTGGGTTTACTCAACATTCAAACCGCTCGTGAAGCCGGCACCCCTTCTACTAATTTTTCGGTCATTCGAATGCAGCGCGATTTTCTTTCCCAATCGAAATTTGGATTTATTGCTACGCAAAAGTATATTCCGAAAACGGGTTACATGAACCGCGCTTTTGGCGGAGACGTGAATTTTTACTTTACCAATTTTTTGGGCGATAAGAATCTCGCGATTTACAGTTACCTGGCTGGCACACAAACTCCCGGTTTGCATGGAAACAACCTGGCTTACCGTGTGATGATGGACTATCCGAATGACCTTATTGATTCCTATGCCTATTTTTATACGATTGATCCCAATTTCAATCCGGAGATCGGCTTTGTCCGGCGGAAGGGCATTCGACGCGGGGGAGGCGCCTTTCGCTACACACCGCGACCCCACCGCTGGGGCATTCGAAAATTTGTTTTCAAGCCTGTCGATGTGGATTACACGACGGACATGTCCGGCCAAATGACGGATTTTGAATACGAATTGCGTCCTCTGGGGTTTAGCACCGTCGCGCGCGATTACTTTGAATTTAATCTTCAGCGGTCATTTGTCCGTTTGACAGAACCTTTTTCCATTTACGGAGACATTGAAATTCCGGCGGGTTCCTACTGGTACAACCACGCCGAAATCCAGTACGAAACCAATCCCGGCCGCTTTCTTTCAGGAGCGCTCTTTTTGAATTGGGGGAATTTTTACACGGGCAAACGGACGGTCTTCGCAACGGAAAGTCTGGCCAAATTCAACGCCCATTTTTCCGTTTCCCTGGATTTTACCTGGAATAATATCCGGCTCCGCGAAGGGAGTTTTCAGACGCAGGAATGGGGAAGCCGAATCCGGTACGCTTTTTCAACCCTTCTGGACACCCGTGCGTTTGTTCAATGGAATAACGAAGATCAGGAGCTCAATTTAAACTTCCGTCTCCACTGGATTCCCAATTTAGGCAGCCATTTTTACCTGGTGTACAACCATTTACTGAGCACCGAGAATCGAACGTTCAAGACGGAAAATCGAACGCTGATTTTAAAATTAAATTATTTGTTCAGATGGTAATCATTCACCACCCTTGCGAAGGTTGTGAACCTTCGCAAGGGTAATGGAAAAAAAGGGAAGTAACCATGAAGCGAAAAATCCTTTTTTTACTTTTTAGTTGGACCGTGCTGTTCCAGACACCCGCATTTGCGGCCACGCACAAGGACCTGGAACTTTGGACACTAACTACTTTGGCCGATTTAATGGTCATGTTTTTGATTCTGGGCTTCGTTCTGCACCTGGCCAGAACGTACTATTACAGCACGCTTCGAAGTTTTCGTGTGCGGATGAGCGGGGAGCATTGGGCCATGATTTTTTTGATCATTCGGGATGGTGCTCTGATTCTTTCCTTTTTATTCGGTTTGATTTTAATTAATCCGGATATCATGGGCGACATCAAATTGGCGGTTCCCTTTTTGCCGTTGGGAACGGTGATTCTGGGGGTGGCGCTGCTTGTCAAAATGGGCTGGGATGTGTCGTCTGACCGAAGGGCCAACACCGTTTTTACGGGACTCCTGTTTGTGGCGGTGCTGCTGGACTATTTCGGATTCACATTTGTGATGGAGGCGGCTCCGTCTGAGTGGGCAAGCCACGTGGCGCCGTTTTGGGAAAATCTGCGCTTGATGCGATCCAATCTGAATCCGCATCTGGCGATGGTCACCTTCTGGGTGGTTTTTCCCATGATTGTCACTCTTTTTTTGGCGATGTTGGGCGTTTGGATTTTTAAGAAGGTTCCTGCTGCCCC
>JAADHR010000208.1 GCA_013151735.1 Calditrichota bacterium
TGAAGGATCGGCCCGAACCCAAACATCTTTCAAACGGTGATTCCGTTCTTTACCGGGGAAAGGTTCTGAAAATTCGGACGCTGGCTGTTTCGGACACCTCTGCGAGGGTCCGGCTGCGTGAGCCATTCTTTGATGTGCATCTTCCGAAAATGACGGATCCTTCGTTGAATCACATTCTCGAAGCCTGGTTCCGCCGGCAGGCGAAAGCCCTGATCAGCCTCGAGGCGCGGCGTTTGGCCCGGGAATTTCACATAGCTGTCGGGCGGATCTCCATTCGCGATCAAAAAACACGCTGGGCAAGCTGTTCCTCCAGAGGAAATCTCAATTTCAACTGGCGGCTTTTGATGGCCCCGCCCGAGGTTCTGCGGTATGTTATCATTCACGAACTGACGCACCGGGAGCAGATGAATCACTCCCGGAAATTCTGGTCGCTGGTGGCCAAACGATGCCCCGACTACAAAAATCACCAAAAATGGCTAAAAGAAAATAGTGCAAAACTCAGGGAAGTTTAACAGAATTCAATCGAAACAGGAGGATTTCATGAAAAAAACCCAATGGATCGTCGTGGCCTTTCTTCTCCTCTGGACAGCCTGTTCTCAAAAACCGCCATCGTATCCCGGCGGCCAGGCCGAGTACCACTTTTTTAAAATTGTCTCTCAAAAGGTCCCGATTTTAAATCCGGACAAGGATGCTGTTCTGGTAAAAAGTACCGCTTTCCAATTGCGCGTAAGTGACATTCGACCGGAGGTGTACCAAAAATATGGAATTTTTGCCGATCCTCCCGAAAAAATTTCAAAAAAGGAGCTGGACTCGTATCTGCGAAATCTCATTTCACAGGAAACGGAAGAGCGTCTCTTTGTGGCTGAGGCGAAACGCGTGGGGATAACATTTCCTCAGGATTCCGTGGATCATTACATCCAGGGTGTGATCCAAACATTTGGGGGCAAAGAAGCCACGGAAAAGGATTTGGCCACCCGCGGTTTGACGCTAAAGCTCTTCAGAGACAATTACTGGCGTAAAAATCTGTATCGAAAGTACCTGAAAGATGTGGTGTACAAAAATCTTTCTGTAGATGAGAAGGAAATTCGCGATTTTTACAACGGGTGGGAATCGGCAAGTTTTCGCCTGTTCGGTTTATCTTTTAAGGGGGACTCTCCTTCTGAAAAATCGAAAATCCGCCAAAAAATGGAGACCTACTTGAAAAAGGCACGCGCCGGTGAAAACTTTGGCAACATGGTGAAACAGTTCTCCGGGTTTCCTTATCGAAAAAATCAGGGGGGACTTTTCAAGGACTTTCCGCGAACACACATGCCGGGGTATCTCCAGGAGGCCGTCAGCCATGTTGATGAGGGAAAGGTAAGCGATATTTTTGAATCGGATGACGGGTATTTTCTCATTTTGAAGCTTGAATCCCGAAAAAAATACACCCAGCCTCTGAAGGATGTAAAAGCCGATATTAAGGATTACCTGTTGTATTTCAAGAAAAACAAGGCCTACAAGGCCGCTGTAAAATCGCTGAAAAAAACCTACAAGGTAACCTCACTCTGGACGCCTGAGAAGTAGTTGACCGTAGAATTTTTCTCCCCGGCGCACCGGGATGAATCGGGGGAGATTATGATTTGTTTTTAAAAGGGCGATAAAAAAATGGATTGGGAGGAAAACCTACACGGACACACACCGGAAGCCCTTCTTTTTAAAAGGGACTTCCGGTGCACACCGTCTCATTCAACAGAGACAGATTCACGGGGAGTTTTCCAGCCGCTTCTTGACCTCCCGGACAAGTGTTCCATCCTGTAAATAGGCGTAAAGATTCTTGCCGGGACAAAGCGTACCGGGAGCGTAATCCTTGTGTCCCTTAATGCTGTCGGGACTTATTTTGTAGGCCCGGCACAGAGCCGCCATGAGTGAAACCATCGCCTCAAGCTGTTTGGGCGAGACTTTCTGCACCTCGTAATTTCCGAGCAGCACGATGAGCGCATGTCCGGTGGGATCGTAGCGGGTATTTGTGTCCCCCGCATACTGCAGCGGCCGGCCCTCCCAGATTTCGCCGTCCAGATCAATGAGAAAATGGTACGGAATATCGGGCCAGGGGCGCTCCCGACGGCTCCAGAATTGCAGATGCCTCAGATACTCCGGCATGGGCACATCTCCCCTAAAAACAACGCCACCGTGATGCAGGGTAATCCGGTGAAGCGTGTGGGGTGTGTACCCTTCCGAAATCGGAAGAGATCCCCACTCCGCCCGACTGTGAATTTTCACGCCTTTCAAATGGACTCCATTTTGGTTTGTGGCTGCACAACCGGCACCAAGTAAAACCAGCGCCGTGAGCAAGGCGGTTAATTTATTCAAAACACAATCCTCCGCTATTGGGATTTTTTATAAGAGCGCCTACCCCCCAAAATACGACATGCCAATATAATAAATTTTCGCGAAACCGGCAACCCCAAATAAGAAAACGTACCGATTCTTTCCTGCGACGTCCCGTCCCATCTTCCTACCGCAGTACCACCAGTTTTTTCGTTACCCCAAAATATGGGGTTTGCATCCGGCAAAAATACACGCCGCTGGGAACCCATGAAGCATTCCATTGTACGGAATAGACACCCGCAGGTTTTACGCCGTCCACCAAAACCGTCACCTTTCGTCCCGCACTATCAAAGATGGTCAGGATTACGTGACTTCTTCGCGGGAGTTGAAATTCGATGCGTGTAACGGGGTTAAACGGATTCGGGTAATTCTGAAACAAGGCAAACCTTTTGGGTGGAATCCCTCCGTGTTCATCTACCTTATTGGATAGAATTCCCGGCAGCTCCCGGCCCGTTGGAAGAGCCTTTCCATTGGAGTCCGTCAGATACAGATTCACCCAATCCGGGCGAGGCGGCAGGGCGCCATTCAAAACAAGGCTTTGCCATTCCTCATCCGTAAGGCGCTTGAAATTTTCGGTTATCTTTTCGTAATAGGAAAAGACGGGACCGACAAAGGCCATGGGTTCAAAATCGGCTGAAGGCGAGGGCGCTAGAAAGACCCCGAGATTGATCCTTCCCACCCCCACATGCAGAATCCGTCCAACCCTATTTCCATCGGCATCGGTTGGCTGGGTATGCACGTCCGCTACGACATAATCCGAAAAAGCGGCATCTGATGGGTCGAAGTACAAATCGGCGTACCAACCGGTATACGGGGGACTGCCACTTCCCATGCCTTCAAAAAGCATCTTTTTAAGGAAAATTTGCTCGCCGGGGGAAAAGGAAGTCCCGTTCAATTCTTTCTGTGCCAAAACCGCCAGAGTATCCGTCACGTCGTGAAGCCGCCCAAAATAATTCACCATCCAATCTTTCAGCTCAAATGTGGCATCACAATTGTCGGAAAGAAAGGTGGCGGCTTTTTGAGCGAAGACCGCAATCTGCCGGTAAAACGCCGGGTAGGGCTCCACAAAACTGTGCGGAAAGGAGCAGCCGGTTCCCCCGGTGTAAGACTGCTTTGCGTACAGGAGGTTGTCGT
The DNA here is from genome assembly GCA_013151735.1 of Calditrichota bacterium. Lineage (NCBI taxonomy): Bacteria > Pseudomonadati > Calditrichota > Calditrichota bacterium. The sequence continues at coordinate 3,502 of JAADHR010000208.1, forward strand.
GGCGCAACTGGGCCCAGGATGCCAGTTGGGTGTTCAGTTTTTCCTGATGCCAGGCCGTTGTTTTCATAAAAAGCGGTACATGCTCGGAGGTGTGTGCCGGACCTATTAAACGAATGGCCTGAAGCCAGGTGTTGTACAGCGATTTCCCCCAATAGTCCGGTGTGTAACTGTCTACTAAATACCGCAGAGCCCAGGCTTGCGTGGCGTAATGATATTTGTCCAGGTCGTTTTTGAGCAAGGGAAGGGCATCGTCATTGCCCAATACGAACAGGGCATCCAGCGGATCGGGCATGGGACGCCAGATTTTATTATTCTCGTAAATAATATTGGGGTAAACAAGATTGCCCAGAATGTAAGAATCGATGATAAATCGCTGCCCGAAAACCCGGTAAGAAACGGGCAGGGTGTCGGGTGTCGAGCTGGTAGGATTCATCATCAAAACACTGGAAAGGATTTTTTGTCCGGCCTCGGGAGACGTAAGCAGCACCTGTTCCAGGGAATCAAATGTCGCATCGCTCAGCAGCTCTTCCGGTTTCGAGATGCCCACATCCGAAAGAATGGCTGTGAATTCATCGGGCGTGAGGTTGTCACTTTCCCCGACAAAAAAGCGAATAAACGTGTCCATTTCGTTGAGAGGCTGATTGACATCTGCCATGCCCACTAATTCATTCAAAAGATATGCCCCAAGTGCCATTCTCCGAATGTCCGCTTTGGTCCAATTGGGTTCCCAGGGATTTTTGGGCGGCGGCGTCAGAAAAAAATCAATTCGCTGCAGCCACATCATGGCCCGAAAATAATTTCGAAGATCCACTCGTTTTCCCCCATACCAGAAACGATCGGTGTAATGTCCCCGAACCACAAACTGGCTGAAATCGATGTGACGAAGTTTGTTCGAAAACAGGGGAATATCCGTCATTTGTTTCGCCTGAACGGCCTTCCAAACCCGGTCCACGGCATCCTGAGACACAAGGTGCGGCGTCGCTTCTATGCTGTCCAGCAGCGATTTGGCCAGTGTGACGTACAGGTCTACATCTTGAAGGGCGGTGTCCAGCTCGGCTTCGGTTTGATAGCGATCCGCCAATTGCGGGAAGGTCTCATAAAGCTGATTAATCACCCTTTGCAGACGAGGCCAGAGCATCCCATATTCAATGAGCTCCAGAATTTTGTCATACGATTTGTGCAGGGGCTGCAAAATGGCGTCGGTTGAAATAAATACCGGCAGGTCGTTTCGGTATACTTCGTGAAATGCCCTTCCGAATGAGGGAAAACTCAGCCGTTCCGTTACCATAAAGCGGAAATTTTTCAGGTTCGTCCACTCATCCGGCGTTAAATTGAGCTTTTCATTAATCGAATCCAGAAAGGCGGTCTGTTTCAAAAAAGAATCGGACTGTATTCCTGAAAAGTAGGGTGTCTCCGGTGCAAATTGTGACAGAATTTCATCGGTCGTAATGTTCTGATGGCTCTGCAAAAACTGGTAGTACTGTTGGGTGGTCACACTATTTTGGGCGAACAGAAGCATCGGGGAAAAAACAAAGAAGATGAAAAAACGAAGCTTTTTCATTTTTTGCCTCCGTAATTTTGGGGTGAGAAAAATTGTCTGAGGACGGGGAAATACAATTACCGGGAAACAGAAAACTCATTTAAAAATCTGTTCTGAAAAGCCTTCGCCCACTCATTTTGCGAATTTTTACAAATTGATTTCGTTGA
>JAADHR010000209.1 GCA_013151735.1 Calditrichota bacterium
GTCCGCTTTTCCCCCAAAATCTGACGGACCATTTCTTTCATTTTGAAAAAGGGAAAGCTGACCTGTCGAAATCGATTAAAATTGCCATGGGCGTCGGTTCCGGCGTAAATGAATTTCTTCTGGCCCCGTGAGAGACTTCCTTTCCACAGTTTCAGGCTTTCCCTGAAGCCGGTGTCCGCCTCACCATTAAGCGCCTGAAACCCCAAGAGTTTTGGATGTGTGCTGTCGGGTTTTTCCCACTTTCCCCGATTGACCAGAAGATACTCCAGCGGGGGAACCGGTGTTGCCGGGTGCGCGGCAATTCCCAAAGCCGAATCCGGCAGCTCATTCAAAATCTCAGAGATGCTCTTTTCGGAACGCGTCTTAAACCATTTTTCGGCCCCGTCTCCGCTTCCCTTGTGAAAGGAGGGATCATTCAAGACAAGAAAATGAATGTTTCGGCCCCGGTGATTTCTTGCGGAGACCTCCTCGCCGGGAATCAGTAAACATTGCTTCTTACCTTTGGCTTTGGTATTGAGCCGGGCAACTTCTGCCCTGAAAAGATGCCATTTTCTCAGTTTCGGATCGTTTTTCAGATAATTATCCGGATCGTCGTCCAGATCGTATGAATGATCGGTGACGGCCACGAAGGATAGGCCCATGGCTTCTGCGGCCTGTTGAATGGCGGGGAGAGGTGCCCCGAATTCTACCTGATCGCTGGTGTAATTTGAGTGCGTGTGTAAATCGCCATAAACGAGCCCGGGCAGGGTTGGAAGAGAATGAGGGCTCAGCCGGATGCGCAGGGGCGCGTGGGAGGTTCCAATGTAGTTGTCGGCGTTAAACCGGATGACTTTGCCTTTTCGTTTTGCTGTAAATGTAATCTCCAAATCAATCCCACCTGAAATTCCCGGCGGCCTATCCAATTCGATCAGTTTGTACCAGAAAGGCGATTGGATGGCCAACGGACGAGCCAGCAGCTTTTTGTGAAAGATTGGCGTGTTTTCGAAAAATGCCTTTGCTTCAATTTGAATAAGCTCAACCGGATACCGATGGGCATCCTTCACCAGAATGAGCAGGGGAATATTTTTGCCGGGTTCCACCCGATGAGGCGCATCCGCCAGAATTTCAGGCCAGGTATGTTTAAGGCGACTGTAAATGCCCTTAAATTTGTAGTGAATTTCGGCGTAAAGAAAAAAGCCGGGAAGGGAAAAAAGAATTGCGGCAGAGGCAGAAAAAGGCTGAGCCGGGAAAAAAAGGGGCGCCCAAATCATGTGGAGTTCCTCCCCGAAAAAGTGATCTTTCGCCGAATGGTTTTATCAAACCAATATTTAATTTTCGGAAGAAAACTTTCGAAAAAATAGACATCGCGCTTGTAGAGAAAAGAGGGATCAAAATAGCAATTAATGGTACAATTTTTACAGAAGGGATATGTGCCCTGACGGCGCAGCGCCTTTATTCTTTGTGGCGATTGAAGAGCCCGTGCCAGTGACGAGCCAATGGGAACAGCCTGGTTCCTGTGGTGAAAACAGGGTAGAAGCAGTTCATTTTGAGGCGATATGACAACAGTTGCCGAAACCCCCCGGCACCGGGGAGCCTCAACCCGATTTCCGCCTGCCCGAATAAACCGATGAAAGGCCCGGTTTATGTAAACATACGGCTGATTGTGAAAGGTTTCGACAAATTGGAGTGCCTTTTCCGTGATACCCGCATTCCCAAAATAGGGGAACACCGGGTTTGTGACGAGCATGAGTTTCTGGGTCTGGGCGAATTTTACCATCTCAGGGAATTCCCGGTAATTCTGTTCGGTAATGGTAAAAAGAAGGTCAGGTTGCTCCCCCAGACTTTTGGCAATCGAAATGCTCTCCATCACCCGGTCAAATACAGGCACGCCCCGGAGCCGGTCGTGGATAACCGGATTCAAAGAATCCAGGGAGAAATGCAGAATATCCACAAGGCCCCGAATTTCTTCTGCCCGGGAAGGGTAAAGCAGGGTGTTTGTGGTTACGCTGGTGATCAATTTTAGTCGTTTGGCTTCCTCCAGCATATGCGGCAGGTTCTTATTTAAAAGGGGTTCCCCGCCCGTAAAATCAACAAAAATAATTCCAAATTTGCGCAGCTCCCGAAGATTACGAACCACATCCTCCAGCGACGCATCAGGGATTTGCTTGTAGTTGCGGCGCTGCCAGAAGTCGCAAAATACGCACCGGGCATTGCAGCGATAGGTAACGTAATAATTGCAGAGAATGGGACGGTTCCGAAAAATACGGGTGGCGTATTTTAGATTTTCGATAATCATGTTCGTTTGGAATTGCCGGTGTAGTGGTCATTTTTCCAATGAACGGAATCTGAAAATCCCAGAAAAGCAAAAAGGGTCGTGTAAAGAAAATAGAACAATTCAAAAAATGGGAAAAACGACAGAAGACCCAATTTTCGATTGGGAATTAACGTTCGCAAAAGCAGAATGAAATCCATTAAAAAAATTAAAAATAGTCCAAATGTGGCTGTCGTGTAAAAACCGGGGAAAAAAAGAGCAATTGGGAGAAGAAGATGGTTCAGAAAACTGACGAGCATCAGAAGAAGCCCGAAAAATCGAACGGTTTTTCCGCCTACCACCCAGCGTTTCCGCTGGTGGAAAAAATCCTTAAGTGTAGGTTCCGGGTAGCTTACGACGGTTGTTTCCGGGTGAATGGGGAACCGGATATCCCAATTGGTCCGATCACATACACGCTGAAGAAGGGCAAAGTCTTCGGTTACGGTAAAGCCAATATGCGGATAGCCGCCCACCTGAAAATAGACTTTTTTTCGAAGGGCCATGTTGTTGCCGATACAACTGGAGGGCTTGCCCAGCCCTGTGGCGCCGGCAGCGGCTGTAAGCAGATATGCCCAGTCAAGTGCCTGAATTCCCTCCCAGAGCGTGTGTCGGCCATGCCTGGAGGCCAGGTAGGTCTGCCCGCAGACAATCCCGGTGTCCTCGTCAAAATACGCCAGCATATTTTCGACCCAGTGTTTGTTAAGGATGCAATCGGCATCGGTAAAAAGAATGAATTCTCCGGTTGCGATTTCCATGGCCCTGTGAATGGCATTTTCTTTTCCCGAAAGGTAATTGTTGATTTCCGTGATGTGGAGGGCCTGAATATGCGAGTAGCGGGAGGCCAGTTCGTCAAAGATTTCTCCGGTCCGATCCGAGGAGCGGTCATCCACCAAAATCACCTGCAGGTGCTGCCTGGGAAAGGAGAGCTCAAGAAGGGACTCCAGAAATCGGGGTAAATTGGGTTCCTCATTGCGCGCCGTCAGAATGATTGTGACCTCCGGATGGACCACGTGCCGAAAACGAGTTTGTTTTAAGAAGGTACCCGCCAGCAAAAGCAGACCCATAATTAAATAGAGGCAGACGAGGCTGTCAATGGTCCAATGCCCAATCATTTGGAATCCTCCCCGGGTTCTGTTTGGGAAAGATAATTCTTCAGTGAAGCAAACTGGTACCCCTGGTTTTGAAGACTGACCAGGAGAGACGGAAGAGCCTGAAGAGTATTTCGGCTGTTTTCTCCGGCATCGTGAAGCAGAATGACCGCTCCCGGTTTGGCAGCAAAGAGAACATTTCGGACGATGGATTGCGCCGATTCGCCCTTTACGTAGTCCCTCGAATCAATTGACCAGAGAATCAGTTGCATCTCAAGCGATTTGAGCAGTCCCCTGAACCCGGGACGAAACCTTCCGTATGGCGGCCGGAAAAGGCCCGGCCTGATCCCGCAGCTCTTTTCGATGAATTGGTTCGTCTTTCGGATTTCTTCCAGAATGGTCCGCCGTTTTTGAGTCCAGAGCGATATATGACTGAAGCCATGATTCCCAATGGCATGGCCCTCTTTTTTAATTTGAACCAAAAGACCGGGTGCCAGTGGAATATGCTGTCCCCTGACAAAAAAAGTGGCTGTCGCATTAAATTTTCTCAAATACTCCAAAACCCGTGGTGTGGTGTGAGGATCGGGGCCGTCGTCAAATGTGAGAAAAACGACCTTTCCCTCTGCCGGAACCCGGAAGGTTACCCATGGAAACAGGTTTTCGATGAGAGGAATTAATACCGTGTAATTCATTCGGTTCCCGCTTAAAATTGATTCTTTACGAACGGGCGTACGTTTTGCCTGATGGATTCAACGCCGCCCCGAATTCAGACCCAAAACTGTTTTTCCTCAGTGGTTCTCTTCTTTTTCCTCTGAGGTTCTCTGTGTCATTTTTCAGGCCATACGGAGTACCTCAGTCTCTGGAGTTATTTTGTCTTCCCTTCCATTCGTAATGCCCGGTTAACCCTTTGGCACCTACCCATAAAATATAGGGAATTTGAAAAAATTGGGCAAATAGAAAATATTTTAACAAATCTTTTCTTCGCGTAAATGCAGCCCCTTTCTGCGTAACCAGATAGTCAACTCCCCACTTTAGCAAGAATCCCAGAAGCAGAACATCCCAAGCACCCCCCAAGAGAAGCCAAACGGGCCAGAGAAAAAGAAGAAAATAATACAAATAGACCGAAACCAAAAAGGCCACCAGCGATTTTTGCCGATAATGCGCACTTTTGCTCGCCCAACGGGTGCGCTGATTCAGGAAGGCCTTCAGCGTTTCGACGGGTCGCGTGTAAGTGTTGGTATTTTTTTCGATTGCAAACCGGATGCGCCAAGAGGTTAGGTGGTGGATCTTTTGCATCAACAGATCATCATCCCCCGAAGGGACATTGTCGATGTCCCTGAACCCGTCCACTTCTTCAAAAACACGCCTTCGATAACTTAAATTGGCCCCATTACTAATCACGGGATGCCCAATGCCAATGGCGCCGGCGCCCGTTGTAACCAATCCCAGAAATTCGAGGGATTGAATTTTGTGAAAGAGCGTTTTTTCGAAAGCAGGGTGGATTAAGATGTACCCCGAAACCATCCCCACATCGTCGTCATAATGCCGGGCTATCCCTTCCAGCCAGGTGGGCTGCGCCACACAATCGGCATCAATAGTGGCAATGATTTCGCCCTGTGTATGTTCAATGCCGTACTGAATGGCTGCTTTTTTGTACGCTTTGTGAGGATGATTTTTTTGATAGTGGAACAATTGTACGCGTCCGGGATAGTTCTGCACAAATTTTTCCACGATTTCGCTTGTCCGGTCGGTGGAGTGATCGTCGATCACGGCAACTTTGTAACGGTCCTTGGAATAGGTTTGATTCAGGATTGAATTCAGGCAGGAAGCAATGGTATCCTCCTCGTTTCTTGCCGGAATAAGTACCTGGAAGGTAGGTTTTGCCTCAGAGGTGCCGGGGGTGAGTCTCAGAAGTCCCAAAAAATAGGTACCGATTTTGTAGATGTAAATCAGGCCTAAAAAAAGGAGAAGTGAATGGATAAAATACGTCATCGGTTTTCCTTTGCCGGGTGTTTTTCCTGAATTAAGTAATAAACCCCAATGAGACCCGGGATCAGCAGATTAATCACAAATAATAAGATCGGGCCGTTAAAAGCAGCCGAGGCAGAAATTGAAAACCTTTTAAACAAGAAAACTGAAAATCCCTCCCGAACGCCAATGTCCGCAATCGAAATGGGCACAAGCGTTTTTGCAAAAAAGACGGTTGGAATCACCAGTCCCCCGATGTGAAAAGGGGTTTTTTCAAAAGCGTTTATTAAGATAAAAAATTGAAGGGAAAAAATCAAGTACGCGGTGAGGGATAAAAAGAAAACGGTCCTCCCGCGCCGGTTAGTCAGAAATTCCAACCCAACGATCAGGCGATGAAGCGGATGCGTTTGTGGAAAGTGTCCCCCAATCTTTATGGCCAGTGATCGAAACCATCGGGGAAAAATGAGAGAGAGGAGAAGCCCTGCAAACAGAGCGTCCAGGATCCAACCCATGGCGGGGGTCAGGAATTTCAAGGGATGGAATTGCAAAAGGAGTGCGACCGACGTCCAGCCGCCCACTGCGGTAATAATGAGGAGTGTGTAAATTTTGTCGATGGCGACCACGCCCATTGCTGTAACCCAATCGGTACCCTTTACGAAAAAGGCCCTGGAATATTCGCCCACCCGGCCGGGTGTGGTAAATCCGATGGCCAGGCTGATTAAAAACGTGTGGGCGGCCTCGCGGAAGCGGGTTTTGGGCAAAATCCATCGAACAATGTAATACCATTTGTAAATTTGTATGCCCAGGTTGAGGGGCATTAAAAAAAGTGCCAGGAGAATGAGAGAGAATTTGGCCGACTGGAAGGCCTGCCAGATTTGAGCAGGCTTGATACTCCAGACCAGCACACCCAAAATGAGACCGGCAAGCGCAATTTTTAATCCCCAGAATGTTTTTTTACTCAGCATGGGCACGCGGTGTTTGGGGTTCTTTCCAGGTGACCGGAAAAATACGGCTCAAAATGCCAATCACCCAGACCTCGGCCAGATAAAAATATTCCCAGAACACAAGCAGGTAAAGGGAGGTTTTGTATTTAAATGATTTTTGAAAGGTGACCAACAGAAAAACATCCATTGAAAATTTCGCCAACAAAAGGGCAAGAATCAAGGGTACTTGCTTATTCCAGAAAAGAAAAATAGGGGAAAGCAGCAGCAAGGTGTTGCTCAGGTGAAAAAATCCGTAAAGAAGCTGAGAGAGGGGGTTGTAATATTTTCCGGCCGAAAGATGGCGCATTCGCTGCCGGAAAAAATGCTTCCATGAAGAGGGCGGAAAACTCAGCACCGTGCTTCCGGGGTGGTTGGCAAATACCATTTTATCACGTGTTTGTTTGTGAACCAGATGGAGAAAAAGATCGTCATCTCCGGAAATGGAGTGAGAAATGGCCTCAAACCCCCCTACCTGATTGAAGACCGATTTCCGGTAGGCGAGATTTCGTCCTGTGGCGGTCATGGGAATATTCCAGGCCAGCCCCGCCCGGGCGACCAGGCTGTTGTAAACGCTTTCAATCTCCAGAAGCCGGGAGAGCAGGTTTTTGCGAGCGGCCCTTAGCGGTGCAAAACCGACCACCAAGCCGGTATCGTCCGTAAAATAGGAAAGGGTGGTTGAAATCCAGGCAGAGTCCGGAAGGCAATCGGCGTCGGTGAAAAGCAAGATTTCCCCTCGACTGGTTTGAATTCCGCGAGTGAGTGCAAACTTTTTGGCAGGCATGCGGGCAGAGAGGGTGTCAATCCGGACCACGCGCAGGTTGGCCAGCTTCTTTTGCCAGGCTTTCAAAATGCGGCTGGTCCCGTCGGTTGACCGGTCGTCTGCAAGGATAATTTCAAATTGCTCGGCCGGGTAGGTCTGTTTTTGAAGAGAGGCAAGCAGGGCCTCCAGATGACTTTCCTCATTGTGTGCGGCCACGATAACGGAAACAAACGGATTGTTTGGTTGAGTCGTTTGAAAAATAGCAATCTGACCCCGCATCAGAAAGAGAACCCACCCGGTATACATTAAGAAAATAATCACGAGAAAACCTGCCATGGAAATACCTTGATTTTGATCCGTGAATGCACAGAAAATTATCACATAAAATTAAGGTTTTCTGGGAAAATAAGCAACAGTTTTCTGGAATAAAAAAAGGCTTCGCGCCTGTTGTTGAGCATACCCAGGTGTCCTGCGCGAAGCCCTATCCCGGATTAAGGGAAGTTTTCGGGAGGGAAAGCAAATGATTTAAAAGGTCATTTATAATTCAATAAAAAACGTACCATCCTTATTCATGCCAATGCGACCTGTCAAAAGAATAAAGTTTGGATTTTGTTCTTCCTTGAACTTCTTAGCCTTTTTCATGTTTCGTGTGCATCTGACTTTGTACCCGTGATTCTTCATATTGCGGGTAAGTGAATGATCCAAATCCTGATTATTGCCTAAAACAAGGACTTTTTTCATGGTTTCCCTGTGTGATGTGTGGTGAATTTGTAAAGAACACGTTTTGAAGAATAGTATGCCAATATCGTGCCAGGATATTCTCCGTGTTCGTTTTTTCTAATTTCATAATTATCAAGAGGGACAATTTTCAACGCGAACGTTTTGGGAAAAGGGATGTCGCAAAACAACTCATTCATTTTAAATCATGTTTTTAAATGAAACAGAATGATCTTGCATTTAAGGGGTTTGTTTGTTAAAATAAAACATCTGGATCAACATGAACTTCAATCAGGGAAAGCATGTGGAAAATTCCGGCTGGAAACTGACGGTCATTACAGAAAAACTTGAGGGCTGCTTTGGCGAGCCCTTTCGGCCCGAAAGGGCACCAGCTCTGGATACCCTTATTGAAACCATTCTCTCCCAGAATACGAGTGACCACAACCGTAATTTGGCGTTTCGGAGACTTAAAGAGAGATTTCCCGATTGGGACGCGGTTGAAAACGCTCCGGTAGATGCTGTTGAAGAAGCCATTCGTCCTGCGGGATTGGCCCGGCAAAAAGCGCCCCGGATAAAGCACATTTTGAAATGGCTGAGAGAAACGCGCGGCGCCCTAAATTTGGATTTTATTTGTAAGGAATCCCCGGAGGAGGCGCTCACGGTTCTGACAAAATTGAAGGGAGTGGGGGTTAAAACCGTCTATGTGGTGCTTTTATTTTCTTGCGGAAAGGATGTTTTCCCCGTGGATACACATATTCATCGGATTGCCAGGCGCGTTGGCCTTATTTCGGAAAAAACATCGGCTGCACAAGCGCACCAACTTCTGGGAAAATGGGTTCCCAAAGGAAAGGCGTTCTCTCTTCACATCAATTTACTAAAACTGGGGCGGACCATTTGCAAGGCCCGCCAACCGAAATGCGACGAGTGCCCCATTCGGGAGGTTTGCGACCATTACCAATCAATTGTTAATCAGTTCGAGGATTCTCACTAAGTCATCCATGCCAAAATGCCGGCTGAAGCGGGAAACCTCCCGGCCTTCATTGAAGATTAAGATAGTCGGAACGGTAAATACCAGATGCTGCCCGGCCGTCTCGGTAATTTCCTCCGTGTTGACGTACACGAATTTTGTGCGCGGGAATTCTTCCTTCAGATTTTTGACCTTTGGCAGCAAGGCCTTGCAGACATTACAGGTTGGTGTTGAAAAATAGGCCAAAACGGCGGCATGTTTTTGAACGGTTTCCAAAAAGTCCTCATGGGATTCAATATTTTTCATGTTTTGCTTCATTCCCTTGGTTTATTTTGCAACACTCTCTTGTTTATTTTTGAAAGATGAAGGTAATAAAATTAAAATGCGAATGCAAGAGCAAAATGATTTCAAGAGAGCCGGCTTGTTCAACCCATTCCGGAGGTTTACTCTGAACCGTAACAAAATCATGTGCGCTCCGAATGCATGAATAAGAGAATAACGATTTTTTTCTTTTATTCTTGGTAAAAATGCTTTATTTTAGAGAAGACCTTCCCTGGCACAATTCACACCACAGAAGGTGGCGTCACCTTAGATGAAATGGCAGGAGAAAAAAATGGAACACGAACACGCAAGGCTTTACGGCTATCGATGGATCATTTTGTTGATTTTTTCGTTTCTGAATATTGTGGTTCAACTTCAATGGGTAGCTTTTGCCCCGATCACAAATGAGGCGGCGGCCTTTTATAAGGTTACCCCCTTGCAGATCGGAATGTTATCCATGGTGTTTATGATCGTGTATGTTCTGGTAACCTTTCCGGCATCCTACATGATTGACACCTACGGCATTCGAATCGGGGTCGGGTTTGGTGCCCTTCTGACCGGAATTTTCGGATTTTTGAAAGGGGTATTTGCCTCTGATTTTACAATGGTGGTTATCTCTCAAATTGGGCTGGCAGTTGCCCAGCCCTTCGTGCTCAACGCTTACACCAAGCTGGGTGCACGATGGTTTCCCATCCGGGAACGGGCTACCTCCACCGGTATTGCTACTCTTTCGCAATACATTGGAATTATTATTGCTCTTGCCGTAACCCCTTTTCTGTATCGGGCCTACCAGATTCAAGGGGTGCTGTTGATCTACGGGATCCTGTCTCTGTCAATTGCCCTTGTTTTTATGATCTTTATTCGCGAAAAACCGCCCACGCCTCCCAGTCTTTCCGATCAGGCCGAGCGGTACAAGGTATTTGAAGGGATTCGCTTTATTTTCAAGAATCCCAATATGTTGATTTTGCTGTTTGTATTTTTTATTGGGTTGGGTATTTTTAATTCCGTGACGACCTGGATTGAACAGATTCTAAGTCCAAGAGGGTTTAATGCCGAACAGGCGGGCATTGTGGGGGGCATCATGTTTATTGGCGGGATTATCGGAGCGGTTATTTTGCCCATTTTTTCCGACAAGGCCCGAAAGCGCAAACCCTTTCTGGTGGTAGCACTCCTTTTCATCGTTCCGTCTCTGGCAGGACTTACGTTTTTTACGAGCTATTCCTGGATTTTGATTTCCGCGTTCACCATGGGCTTTTTCATGATGAGTGCCGGTCCCATTGGATTTCAGTACGGTGCCGAACTCAGCTATCCGGCCCCTGAAGCAACGTCTCAGGGTTTAATTCTTCTGGCCGGGCAGA
>JAADHR010000210.1 GCA_013151735.1 Calditrichota bacterium
TTGGTGCTTCGCAAACACTAAAAATCCCCTCTAAAAAGAGGGGTGGTCTGCCAAAGGCAGATCGGGGTGTGTAACTCTATGTTTTGAAAAATGATGACAAAAATAAGATTGGAGAAAAGAAAAAAACAGACACACCCCTAAATCCCCTCTTAATAGAGGGGACTTTTGTATGGTCAAACCTTTTGCCCTCCTGACTCGAGGGTCAGAAAAAGAAAAGGCTGCCCGTAACAGGCAGCCCTCTTTTTATTTACCTGTACTTATCGCAGAAGCACGATCTTTTTGTTCTGATGAAAGTTCTTCGCACGCATTTGAATAAAGTACATGCCGCCGCCAACTTCCCGCCCATCCTGATCGCAGCCATTCCACACGGCTTTGTACAGGCCGGGTTTCCGAATGCCGTCAAACAGCGTCGCAACCTTTTGCCCCAGTAAATTGTAAACGGTGATTTCAACGTGAGACCTCTCCGGTACGGTGTACGGAATGGTCGTTTCCGGGTTGAATGGATTCGGATAGTTTTGCTTCAAGCCAAAGGTTTTGGGTGCGTCGTAGGTAACCTCAATTTCTTTGGAATAGGTAACGGCACCGCTCAGGTCAATCTGTTTCAGACGATAAAAATACCGCCCGATGCTCGCGTTCGAATCTACAAATTCGTACAAATGAGGATCGGAACTCGTTCCCTGTCCCTTGACAAATCCGATTTTCTGCCACGTGCTTTTGGAGGCTTCAGCTCGTTTTTCGATATCGAAACCAAAGTTCTGGCTTTCCGTGACCGTCGTCCAATGGAGAAAAACCTGTCCGTTTGAAACTGTCGCTGAGAAGTCCGATAATTCAACCGGAAGCGTGTTGTCGGCGCCAGGTGTACCGTATTCGGTAGCGCCAGGGTCCCATCCGTGGGAAGTTGTCGATGTCATCCATTGGCTGGGCAAACACCCGTCTCCTGGCGGCATGACGCGGATCATCGAGCGAAAGCGCAAACTGTCCCCGGCAAAGGGCATTTCTCCATTTCCAGCTTCGTCTACCAAAACGGCACCGTAATTTATCGGATTTTTCGTGAACAGCTTTAACAAAAGGTGATGCCGATCCATTTGCAATTTTTTGCTCACAAGATTTGGTCGTACGGCAATCTGTGAGCTGTCTGCTGGAAAATAGCTGATCAAATAATAGCCGTACGGAGGAATAACACTGCTGTCCGGGAAAATAATGGCCCGAAGGGTATCCATGGGATTGGGAACGGCCAAGGCCCATCCGGAGATGGCAATGGGGTCTGCAGTCATATTTTTCAATTCGACCCATTGATCTGCAGGACTCCGTGTGGACCCCATCCACATAATTTCATTAATGATCACCGAACCAATCAGCTTGTTTCGGAGAGTAAAGTTTATCTCCAAATCACTTCCCTGCTGGAGAGTCACAACCGTGGCGGAGTCCGATGTACTCACACCCTGCCAGTATTGAGCATCCCACACGCCACTTGGGTCAAACGCCCGGAAAATGTACGTTCCAATCGGAAGATTGTTAAATTCGAAATAGCCATCGTACCAGGAATACGCAAAAATTGTATCCTGGCCGGTTGTGGAGATGGCCTCTATCGTCATATTCTCCAGTCCCGTATGGTCACTTGAGGTAACCCTGCCATAAACGTGAGCTGTTTTCTGTAAAATAGCAGAAATATTCTTGACGGTGTCGCCTGTAACCACAACGACGGTATCCGCATTCGAAAAATCATATTTCCCATTCCAGATTTGGGATTGATAACCAAACGGCGCCTCAAAACTCACAAAATAATTTCCGGGAGGCAGGGGGTCACTCACATAATTTCCAGAGGAATCCGTCTGTGTTTGTCCCAATTGGCTCTGGGTGAGGGTGTAAAATTCAACCATTACCCCTGCAAGTGAGGAATCTCCACTGCTGACATGTCCCGAAATATACCCGCCTTTGACCAAATCGAAATTAATCGTATCCACGACGGCACTACTTTGAATGACCACCGGCGTCAGGTTTCCTCCCATATTCAGAAGTCCCTGATCAACATATTGATGATCAAAATACTGCCGCACGTACCCCCTTTCGCTTTCAACCCACACCATAAACGTCCCATCCTTTACATGGATGGCATAGCGTCCGGAGGTGTCGGTTGTGTCACTGCGAACGTAATCTTCCGGGAAACCGCCCATAGTATCAATTTCTCTGGCCCGAACCACCATTCCCTGAAGCGGAGCATGGGTGAACTGATCCAGCACCACCCCGGAAATGATCCCATTTTCCTGAATTTTTTCCAGGAGGAAACTCACAAAAATAGAATCTCCTGCTGCCAGGTGCAGGGTGTCCGCCTGATCCCGGGACGGCTTTAAATTATACCATTGAGGCGAAAATCCCGATGCCTGTGCCCTGATTAAGTAATCGCCCGGAACCAGACCCGGGAAACAGAATCCCTGTGTGGCGGAATCCGTTTGCGCATAAAAAGACTGCCAATTGTTTAGGTTGATTAATTCAATCTCACTTCCGGGAACGGCCACCAATTGACCATTTTCATTGGTTTGCACCTTTCCACAAATCTTTCCAAAATGGCCTAAATCCAGATTAATATATCGTGTGGTATCTCCTGCAGTCACCCACACCGTATCGGCCATCATGGGATCGATTTTTTCATTGTAAAAAATCGACTGCATTCCAAGAGAATCCAGTTGAAATTGAACCAGATAGCCTCCAGCCTCCAAAGACGGGGAAATATACACGCCATTTGAATTGGTTTCTACCGAATTCGGCCAATTAAACATAGGATTGACCGGTTGGAACTGAACCCGGATTCCCGAAACCGGGATACCATTACGGGTTACCATTCCAGTAATTGCTCCCCCCTGAACGAAATTGAAGGTAACCCTTCCCCCCGGCGGAATCATTCCCTGTGGAGTGACGGTTAAGCTGTAGCCCCGTTGTCTCATACTGTCTTCCTGTTCCCAATCCAGGTTCACCCAATATCCATTACTTAAAGAAGAAACGGAAATACTAAAATTTCCGGCCGTGTCTGAATGGGCTCTGGAATAGCCAATTAACGAATCCGACGCCTGAACACTAAAAGAGGTAGCCGGTACTTGCGTTCCGTCAATCCGAATGCTTCCGGTGATAACGGTGTCCACCGGATACAGCTGGAAATTCTCTGTGAGGCTGTCACCGGGAGCCAGGAAGAAATGCCTCGAATTGGGCATCATATAATAATGGAAGATAGTGTCTCCCCAGACCCCAACGTCTCCTTCTGTGGGAAAATCAAGGAAAAACCCAAACCGATAGTTTCCGGCCGAATCCAGATCGGTGTCCTCCGACTGCCCGTCAATGGTTTGTCTCCAGACATGCAGAGGCACAGCGGGCGCCATTCCAGTGGAAAAATCGGTTACGGTACCTGCCAAAATGGCATTGGGCGCGAGAAAGTGAAAATCAATCCCCTGGTAATTCTGAACCAAAAAGATCACGGAATCCTCCGGCACACGAATATATCCGGGAAAGGGATTTTCATCAAAACCGGTACGGATTCTCCAGTTCTGGTTAGCGGCAGTTGAATCAAAATCTATCGTGTAATGCCCGTTGGTATCGGTCAATGCACTCCAAAACGTCTGATTCGTGTCATTGTTCGCCTCCGCTTGCACGTAAATCAAAGCGGCGCTTTGACCGGGAGGAGGGGTTACCGTTCCGGAAACCGTGAAAGCAGGTGCCAGCAACGGAGTCACCCGAACATCGGAGGTATCGCTCAAACCGTTGTACGTGGCAACCATGATGTAGTGCCCGGGAGCCAATCCCGCCTTAATGGCAAACACAATGACTCCGTTTACCACACCATCGATATCAGGGGCTCCTTCTTCATTCTGCATTAAACCATCTGTTTGAGAAAACTGAACAAGCACATGATCGGTGTCCGGATCGATAAAATTGTTGTCGTTAAGATCCAGCCAAATCTGAACACCTGCCGAATCTCCCGGTGTCAGGAAAATCTGCCACGAAAGCGTGTCTCCCTGAGTCATGACGGCCCCGTGTTCCTGTCCGTTAAGAACCAAATTGAATCCCTGCGCAAAAACCTGATTTACAAAAATACCCCCTATTAATCCCAGCCACAACAACCCAATTGATACCCTTTTCATCATTGAACGTCTCCTTGCATTGGTTTTACCGATTGCAGACTCTTGCTCCTCACGCATCTGCACAAGCGTGCAGAAAGTGGAGGCACCCTTTAAACCATTTAAACTTAGCTTAAAATCCGCCGGAGGTAAAATCTTCCGTATCCGGCAGATTGGACTATTCCAACCAACAAACTGGTAATCGCACACTTTTTTGATTGAGTCGATTTTAAACGGATTGCTTCCGGAACGAAAATCACGTCTTGAGTGATCGTCTTTTTTTGAATCGTTTTACAAGGGAATTAATTTGGGGAGGAACTTGCAATATTTGAGCCACAGGACTTGAAAAAGGGGGCTGGCAGTAAAATAATCTCTTTGCGCAACATCTAAAAATACAAGATATTACATAGTACAAAAAAACAGGCTCCGGCAGCTTTTGAAAAAATCACAAACGATTGCCAAGAAACTGTGTAAATTCTGTCCACAGTGGAGGATTTTTGATCAATGATGAAGAGGCCCCCGGCACGGAAACCGGCACATAATCCGGGGAAAACAAGGGGGAGCCAGTTGCAATTTCGCCGTCCCGACGTCGCTTGGGGGCCTCAAAAAACACGTCGGGACGTCCCGAAATAATCCGTTTGATTCAAGCCGTTTTCAAAATTCCGGCTAAAAGGATTCCTTGAAATCGCTTAGTACAGGATATTCAATTTGCAGCTGATTGATGACCGAGTGAACCCCCTTTTGCCACGCCGCAATGGAAAACGCCAGCCGATTTTCTTCGTCCGAACTCACAGACCCGGTCAAAATAACCAGACCGTTAGTCACGTGTACCTGAATGTTTTTCGGATGCAAAAACAGGGCCTTCTTTTCAATATCACATAATATGGAATTGCGAATGGCCCCGTCAAACCGAAAGGGCGTTTTTACGATCAGATAATTTCGAATAACCCGAACACCCGGAACGGTTTGAATAAGATCATGCACCTTGCATTTATCCCAGTAGGTTGATACGGAACCCGTAATGGTAACGGTATCATTTTCTACAGAAAGAGTAAGCGACGCATAATGCGTTTTGGACAATACGTTGCGGAGATCGTGCCGAACGCTTGTGCTGTCAGAAGCCCAAACAGCACCCGCTCCCGCAAATCCGATCAAAACGAACACAACAATCAGTACGGTAAACATACGTCTTTTCATGGGTAATCCCTCCTATTTTTTGGGTGATCCCAAGGATGGTACCCCGACATCTCTCCTGTGGTCGATGTGAACGGTTGATTGGCTTGCAAGCGGGTTTCTCGTTCAATCTATCTATTAAGACGAAATTCCGAACAGAAGGTTTGGTTTTATTTTGGATTTTTTAACCGAAGGCAGGGTATCGACTCAACTGAAATTTTTCTAGCGGAATTAACACAATTTAAATCCCCTTTGGACCAAACAGAACCGTCCTTTATGAAATTGCATCCATTCTTGTTTATTCCCGGATTTTGGACCACACCGGATTAACGCAAATGTTTGTACTTTTTCCTTGTGATTTGGAAAAATTTTTTTTACTTTAGAACAAAATGTCAAACAAAACGTCCCCGACACGTTAGACGTGCCGGGGATTTACGAACGTAACGTGCTGAAAACCGACACGTGCGGAGACCAGTGGTGAATCCCGACGAAATTTGTCAGAAACTTCAAACGGTTCATACCTTTGTTTTGGACATGGACGGAACAATCTTCCGGGGAACCCATGTTTTTCCATTTGCCATCGATTTTCTAAATGAATTGAATCGCAGAAAAAAAAACTACATTTTTTTGTCGAACAATTCTTCAAAAAACGTTTCCGATTACAGCACCCTGCTTCAAAAAATGGGAATCTCCGTTTCTGGCGAGCAAATTTACACCTCGGCTGAAGCCACTATTGAATATTTAAAGAAGAAAGGCCTGGGCAAACGCCTTTATCTGGTCGGCACTAAAAACCTCCATGCCTCATTTCGCGGGGCGGGATTTGAGACATCATCCCCTGAACCCGATGTGGTTGTCGTGGGATTCGACACCGAACTGACGTACGAAAAACTGGACCGGGCCTGTTACTGGGTTCGCAAGGGAATTCCCTTTATCGCCACCCACCCGGACCTGAACTGTCCCGTGGAAAACGGCGAAATGAAACCGGACTGCGGGGCCATTTCGGCCGCAATCACGGCGGCAACGGGGATCACCCCAAAAGTATTGGGAAAACCCCACCGTGAAATGCTGGAGGGGCTCCTGGCACGCACGCACGTTTCCCCCGACAAAATGATTTTAGTGGGCGACCGCCTGACCACAGACATTAAAATGGGGAACGATTTCGGCATTTTCACGGTACTCGTGCTAACCGGGGAAGCGACGCGGGACGATCTGAAAACAAGCACCATTCAGCCCGATTTAATTGTTGAAAAAATTAGTGATCTGCTGATATATTTGAATTAATTTTGGAAACTCTATTTTCCGATGAAAATTATCCGACTTATATTTTTTTTGATAATTTTTTCCGCATGCGCGACAGTGTCCCACGCACAAATCCGCTCCGTGGACACTCTCCTTCGGATTGTGCACACCCAGGAAAACTGGCCCTACGTCTGGCTCAATCGTCTGGAATGGGTGAAACCCCTTCGTACGGATCCGCTGGATTCTTTAACGGTGTCTTACCAGCGCTTTTTTTTGAAGGGAATTGCTTATTTTTTCATAGTCCCTTCTTACTCATCCAGACAGGAATTTAATCAGCGAATCCAGATTTTAGAGAAGGTTGTGGATAATTGGAAAAAATCCCTTGAAGCACTTGAACAGCTTGAAAAAATGGCCCCCCGCCAAAGGGAGGAATGGGAGAGCGACTATCATCTGCTTCAACAGGCCCGTACAGCTGTTTTTAATCGTTATTTAATGGAGAAAAAAACCAAACGCTACCAGGCACAAACGTTTTCTCATCTATTTGATTTTTCAAAAACGGATACTCGTTCCGGCAAAAACGAATCGTTCATTCAAACGGTTGTCACCGAGTTTGAAAGGCAGGTTTTGAGCCATCATTGAGATCTACATGGGGACAGATTCAAGCACCCTTAAAAGGTTGCTTGAACTTTTTACGAAAACACCCCATCGACCATTTAAATTAAAGGAGTCCGAACATGCGGCTTTCGTCCCAAAAGAGGCTTTCTTTGTTGGCGTTCATCTTACTCTTATTATTTCCACCTCCCGGATTTTCCCAAACCGGGAAGGATTTTCTCCTTACAAACGCCGAAATTCACGCGCCGGATTCTGTGGCCTCCCAAATCCAACGCTTTCGGATCAGCCTTCAGACCGCACAAATCCTGCTTCGTCCTCCTGAGGAATTCTACGGAGACCAGCCGTTTGCAATCAATCTGGGAACGGCTTCCGATTCCGTTCGCAAAACGCTTTTGCCTGTTTTTCGCAAAGCGGTCGCTGCGGTAGACACCCTCTCTTTTCGCACCAAAAACTGGAACCAATTTCTGGCTTCGCTTGCCCGGGCACGGCGCATCCTAAAACCCGTTGCAGCCTTCGCAAAAACCTACACACTTTATCTGGACGGAAATGCCCACATCGACATGGCCTGGCTGTGGCGCTGGAGGGAAACAGTGGAGGTGTGCCGAAATACATTCCGCCAACAATTGAATCTGATGAATGAATTCCCGGAATACAAATACACGCAGAGTACCGCTCAGGCCTTTAAATGGATGGAAAACCGGTATCCGGGACTTTTTCAAAACATTCAGCAGCGCGTGAGCGACAAGCGCTGGGAAATGGTCGGCGGCATGGTTGTGGAAGCGGACTGCGACCTGATTGGCGGTGAATCCTGGGCAAGACAGCACCTGTACGGCAAACGCTACTTCAGAAAAAAATTCGGTGTGGACATTGACCTTGGCTGGAATCCGGATTCCTTCGGTTACAACTGGAATATGCCCCAGTTTCTTCGCCGCAGCGGGATAAAGGCCTTTCTGACCCAAAAGATCAGCTGGAATGACACCAACGTGTTTCCGTACCATTTGTTCTGGTGGGAAGCCCCCGACGGTTCGCGGGTACTGACCTATTTCCCCTTCAGCGGTTACGTGGGCGATTTGAATCTGAAAACCCTGATTCGTGACCTGCGCCTCAGCGAAGCGAATACCGGGCGGAAAGATGTGCTGGTTCTTTACGGCATGGGCGACCATGGCGGCGGCCCGGAGCGCAGCATGCTCGAACGCGTACAGATGTACCAAACGGCAACCGTTTTCCCCAGAGTCAGATTCAGCTTTGCCCGAACCTACTTCGACACGCTTTTTGCCAGCGATTTAACGCAAATCCCTGTATGGCGGGATGAGCTTTACCTGGAATATCACCGAGGCACTTACACCACGCACGGCGAAATCAAACGGAACAACCGCAAAAAGGAAATTCTTCTCACCAATTCTGAAAAACTGGCGTCGATCTCGGAGGTCTTGGGGAAACACGTTTACCGGCAGAAAGTGCTCAATCAGGCATGGTGGACATACCTTTTTAATCAATTTCACGATATTTTGCCCGGATCGAGCATCGCGCCCGTTTACAAAGATGCCATGGCTGATTATGCCGTCGTAGGGAAAAAGGCCGGGAAACAACTGCAAGCCGCCTTGCAAGCGATCTCGGGGATGATTACCACGCCTTCGAAAGGGGAACCAATCGTGGTATTCAACACCCTCTCATGGAAACGAGACGGATTGGTTCGCATTCCCTTCAAACAAAATCCCGGCAAAATCAGGGTGTTGGACACTTCAGGAAAGGAAATCCTCAGCCAGATTGTGGCCTCCCCAAAAGATGACACCCTGCTGTTCGTGGCAAAAGACATTCCCCCAATGGGATATCGCGTGTTTACCCTTCAAAAGGGCCGCGCTTCTCAAAAAAAACCAGGCGCGACCGCCCGCGCCACGTCTCTTGAAAATTCATTTTTCCGCGTCACTATCGATCCCAAAACGGGAAACATCTCACACATTTTTGACAAGCGTTCCAGGCGAAATGTATTGGCAGCCGGTGAAGAGGGTAACCGCATTCAATTGTTTGAAGACATCCCCAGAGATTACGATGCCTGGAATATCGGTTACACGGGAAAAATGTGGGAACTCAATCACCCGGACACCCTGTTCGTAAAGGAAAAAGGGCCGGTCCGGGCGGTGATCCGCATTAAGAAAAGTTTTCTGGGAGAAAGTAAAAGAAGGCGCTATCCCACCAAAACCTTTCCCTCATCTTTTTTCACACAGGACATTACCCTGTATGCGGGACTGCCGATTGTAGAGTGCCGGATGAAAGTTGACTGGTGGGAAAATCATGTTTTAGCCAAGGTTGCATTTCCGCTTTCGGTGAAAAGCCGGGTGGCCACATACGGCATTCCCTTTGCCACCATTCAGCGACCTGCCACGCGCAACAACTCCTGGGAGAAGGCCCGGTTTGAGGTCGCCGCGCAGTTCTGGGGAGACATCTCACAGAAAGATTACGGGGTGAGTCTGTTGAACGAATCAAAATACGGTTACGACGCCCTGAAGAACACACTGCGTCTCACCCTGTTGCGGTCACCGATGAGTCCCGATCCAACGGCCGATCGCGGAATCAACCGATTTAGTTACGCCCTGTACCCGCACAAGGGCACCTGGCGGGACGGACAGACCGTTTTGCGCGGGTACGAGTACAACGTCCCCCTGCTGGCCATTCGAATTTCCCCGCACAGGGGCCGTCTGCCGGAAACATTTTCATTTTTTCAGGTTCGGCCAACCACGGTTATTCTGGCGGCGATTAAAAAAGCAGAGGATTCACAGGCCCTTATTTTTCGCTTTTTTGAATCACAGGGTGTGGACACTGTGGCTACCGTCACGTTTTTCAAAGCTCCCCGAAAAATTACGGAGGTCAATTTGATTGAAGAGAATTTAAAATCCGTTCCCTTTTCAGGGAAAACCCTAAGATTCCCGATTTCTCATAACGAGATTCGATCATTCAAAATTGACTTTTAAACATTGATAGTAACAGCACTATTTTGGTAAATATTTTTCTCTGTGGCTCTCTGTGTCATTCATCTGGAGTTACACAGAGCACAGAAATTATTTGAGACAGATTCAAGCGAATGCGTTTTG
>JAADHR010000211.1 GCA_013151735.1 Calditrichota bacterium
AAACAAAAACTGGGATTGAAAAATAACTTTATTACGTATGTCAATATTGGACGGTTTCAGAAAAAGATAAAAAAACTCTCGCAAACCTACCAGTTTATTTCTATCGAGAATTTTCTGGAGAGAAGTCAATATGATGGAAAAAATTTTGGCAAATAGATCTCATCTCGTTTATTTTTTACTCGTTATCGCCATTTTTTTGGGAATTTATTCCTATTTTGGAGCGCAGCGCAGCGTTCCCTCCTATAATGTCGAAACGGATTTTGTTGGGTCGTATGGATTGGATGCCCAGAATATTTTGCACGGAAAAATGGTTCAGGAACAGGACCACGGACCAGTTTACGCCATTGCCGTTGCTTTCCTGACTGTTTTTGTAGGGGATGTTTTTCATGCCGGGGTTGTCCTCTCTATTCTGTCTGCCATTCTTTTGGGAATTGGCCTCTATTTAATCCTGAAAAATCTCTACAACTTTCGAATAGCCCTTTTTTCTATGCTCTTGCTTGATATTGTACTCTTGCCCTACTCCTTTGTTGTGGGACTGGACATATTTTTTGCCATGTTATTTACGTTTTCAATCTATTTCTTTATTCGACGTTTTGATTTTAATACGAGAGATTTGGTTTTAGCCGGAACATTTGCGAGCCTTGCTTTTCTGGTTCGTTACATTTCCGTAATTCTGCCGATTGCCGCCTTTATCATTCTGTTTTTTGCCTCCGATGGATTTTCGATTGGGGAAAAAATTAAGAAATATATTGTTTTTTTGATACCCATTGGGGTACTGATGATCCCGTGGTATTTCATTTCCCGAACCATTCATCCGGAATTTTCAGCCCCCGGGCTGTCCGCGGCCATGGCATGGGATTTTTACGGGCCGGGAACACCCTTTGGGGGAGACGAAAGGCGATTGATTGATCCGCGGTTTTATTCAGTTACATCGGTTGTTTTTTATGATTTTAAACATTTTGTTTTTCACTATTTACACAATATTGTCGACCGATTTCAATCCTTCAGTTTACTTGGGCTCAAATTCCCGGCCTATTACTTCCTTGTCCCCGGAATCATTCTTGCGTTTTTGAAGTCGACAAAAAAGCAGGTTGTTTTATTCCTGTATCCCGTGATTGGCTTTCTGATACTCTGCCTGGTTAATTATATCAATCGATATTATTTGTTCCTCTTTCCTTTTGCTGTTTTCTGGATTGTCTTTTTCTTTTTTATGGATTGGGATGTAAAAAGCCCTTTGAGTGACCTGTTTTCATACAAAAATATTGCCATTGTATTGTATCTGCTAACAGCATTGTTTCTTTTTAAAACATCCTATTCGGAGTCCAGGGTCATCATTCAAAGGGAACCCAGAGAGCTTCTTCAGGTGGCCCATTTTTTGCAAGGAATAAGCAGAAAAGGGGATCGGGTTATTGAAAGAAAGCCGAATCTGGCTTTTTTGGCCGGTTTAAAGGATGAATTTTTTCCAAGGGTAGACTCAATTGACAAACTCCTGGATTATGCAAAAAAGAGGAAAGCTCGGTTTATTTTATACGGCCCAATTGAGGCCAAGAAGAGACCTCAACTCAAAGAGCTTTATAAAACGAATTTTTCCTATCCGGGAATAAAACGAATTTATATTGTAAACCATCCAAAACTTATTTTATATGAAATCTTGAGTTATTAATGAAGGAGAGTGCGGCAATGAGAAAAGGGCTTACACACGTATTCGGGATATATATTATTGTGTTGTTTTTTATGGCAGGAGTTACCGTTTCTTCTGCACAGACTCAGCCCATCAAAATAATGCCTCTGGGTGATTCCATTACGCAGGGCATTAATGGCTCCACAGTGGTTGGCGGCTATCGGGACGATCTCTACGATTTATTAAAGAATGAAGGGGTTTCGTTCGATTTTGTGGGGTCACTGTCAGACGGCGATACCACCGTTTTTGATGCGGATCATGAAGGCCACGGCGGATGGCGCGCCTATCAAATTGACGAAAATATTAATACATGGCTCACGCAAAGCAACCCCGATATTATTTTGTTGCATATTGGTACAAACGATGTCAGTTCCGATCAGGACAACCAAACAACCATTTCTCAGATTGGAAGCATCATTGATAAAATCTACAATTACAACTCAAATATTACAATTGTGCTTTCCAGTTTAATTCCGAGAAATGATGCCAAGAATCCCCAAAACAGAGATTTGAACCGGTTGATCAGTCTCTTGTTTTATGACAAGCAGCAGGCCGGTTACAAAATCGTTTATGCCGGAAATTACGAGGTTTTTATTGCAGATCCCAATTATGCAACAGATTATTTGTTTGATGAGGTGCATCCCAACGATGACGGATATCATCTAATGGCTGAAGTCTTTTTTAATTCGATTATGAATATTGTCAACGCCGGGTCCTCTCTGGTAACGGATAATTTTAACCGGTCGCAGTTAGGGGTAACCTGGGAGGTTTCGAGTGATTACCTCATTCAAAATAATGCCCTTTCAAATGGCTCGGCCAATTACACATGGAATCAATCTTTAGCCGTTTATAAAGCGGAAATCAATCCCACAAAAGTAACTGTCAAATGGGCAGCCAATGCCGACCAGGATGGAATTGGTGAGGGCGGTATTGCCATGGGACTGGATGCTCCCTCAACTACGGCCAACGGCTATTTCATCTGGATTAATAAGCAAAACGAAATCGGATTATTTACGATTGAAAACGGGGTACCCGGCTCGAGTGTTGGAACCAGTGTGGCCTCTTCACAACCTTTGCCTCAGGCCGGTGATGAATTTACGGTACAGATGAGCACCAATGCCACCGGTCATCATTTTGACGTGTATGTGAATGGAAATTTCGCAGGCAGCGTAAGCGATCCCAATGAGCTTTTTGGAAATGCAACTGATAAATATGCCGGGGTGATGCTCAAGGGCAGCCTCAACAACGATGTGGATGATTTTAATCTGTTCAAAGAGATGGATACGGTTCCACCCGCGACCATATCCGATCTAACCGTGGTTAATGTTTCGTCTTCGACGGTAGAATTGTCCTGGACGGCCCCCGGGGATGATGACATGTCCGGGATAGCCACGAGCTACGATTTGCGCTATTCGACGGATCCGATTACAGACAGTAATTTCCAGAATGCCACACAAGCCGCCAGTGTTCCGGTTCCCACGGAGGCCGGGCAGCAGGAACATGTGGTTGTGGCCGGCTTGTCTCAGAATACAACCTACTATTTTGCGGTTAAGACCCGGGATGAGGTACCGAATGTTTCCGGTTTGTCCAATGTAGTTCAGGCAACCACCCAACAGTCCCTGGAATATATTGATGATTTTAATCGTACGACATTGGGCCCCAACTGGGTGGCACCTGCCTCATACAAAATCGTCAATAACGAACTGGCCAATACATCAACAGATGAAAGCTGGGATCCTTTTTTAGCGACGTACGTCTATAGAAAAAATCCGGTAGAGGTTTCTTTTGATTGGGGGACAAATGCCGATGCGACCGGAATCGAAAACGGCGGAATTGCCATGGTTTTGGATGCCCCGACCACCACAGCAAACGGGTATTTGGTTTGGTATCGTCCAAGCAAAAAGGCGGTTTATTTAGCCCTGATTAACAATGGAGTGGTCGGAACATTTATTGACACGTCCGATCCCGTTACTCTGCCCGATCCCGGTCCGGGTGATAATTTTAAAATCATTGTAAGCTCTGACAATGGCGGAAATCACTTTGATTGCTATATTAATAATACCTACTACGGCCGGGTAACGGATCCGAATTTTTCACGGGATGTTACTCAGGATTACTATGCAGGGGTTATTCTGCATGGCAATAGAAATAACAATATTGATAATTTTAGGGTTGTGAATACCCCGGGGAATCCCAGTGTGCTGGAAAAAATAAGCGGAGACAATCAGACCGGTACAGTCAACACTCAATTAACCGATCCGTTTGTGGTTCGTGTAACCGATGAAAATGGGAATCCGGTTGAAAATGTGAATGTAGATTTTAATATCGTATCAGGCGGTGGACATATGGATCTTATACCCCCTGACGATAATATCCGGATGGAAGCCGAGGCCGGTATTTTGACCGCGCCCATGAAAGTGGCAATAGACAGCTCGGCTTCAGGAAATAAATTCGTCTACGCTCCCACGGGTGATCCGGGTACGGGTTTAGATGAATTAAAATTTTATGTAAAAGTCCCCGGCACCTATTATTTCTGGGGAAGAATATTTGCCAATAATAATGAAGAAGATTCGTTTTTCGCCAGCGTTGACGGGGGGCCGGAGGCTCTTTGGGACCTTGGAGATGATCAGATTTTTGGCCAGTGGCGCTGGAAAAAAATCAAGGATCGGGACAGCGGAGAATACCTTACGGCCAATCTGGATGTTGGACTTCATTCATTGAAAATTAGAGGTCGGGAGCGTTTTGCCCGGCTCGACAAAATTCTTATTACGCGCAATACAGCCTATGTACCTTCCGGTTTGGAAGATTATCCGGACTATATTACCGATGCCAATGGTTTAGTAAAGGGATATTTGACATTGGGAGATACCGCAACGGTCAATGAAGTTCAAGTGGTTTGCCCCGTGATTCCCAATCAGACCGTTACTTTTACGGCCACGGCCCTGCCCGATAATCCGGTTGCTATTCACTACGTTTCCGGTAATAATCAATCGGGTTCGGGAGGTCAGGCCTTGGCCAATCCATTTGTCGTGAGGGTTGTAGACCAATATGGGAACCCTGTTCCCAATTATCCTGTGACGTTTGTTATTACACAAGGCGACGGAAGTTTGTCTAATTCTCAACCCGTTTCGACCGACGCTAATGGATTGGCGTCAACCATTTTAACGCTGGGCCTGACATCCGCAACCAATACCGTGGAGGCACGCGCCGGGTCCCTCCAAAATTCCCCCATCGTTTTTGTTGCTACGGCTGAATCGGGAATTGCTTCCAAAATTCTTTACGTGTCCGGTAATAATCAAACCGGAACGGTTGGACAGGAGCTTTCGAACGTTCTCAAAGTAAAGGTTGTGGATAATATCAATGAGCCGGTAGCCAATGTCCATGTTAGTTTTGTGGTGACCGACGGCAATGGAACGGTTGTGGAACAACAGCCCATATCAACGGATACCAGTGGTTTTGCAAGTGTCCATTTTATTCTCGGAACCCATGCAGGCACCAACACCATTGAAGCGCAGG
Source organism: Calditrichota bacterium (assembly GCA_013151735.1). NCBI lineage: Bacteria > Pseudomonadati > Calditrichota > Calditrichota bacterium. The sequence goes on from JAADHR010000211.1 coordinate 5,198, forward strand.
CATCGGGTTTGGCGAATTCTCCCATCATTTTTACGGAAACGGGTCTCCCGGATGTGGCCAAAACCCTGACCAAGACCTCCGGGGATCAACAGTCGGGGATTGTTTCGCAGCTCCTGAAAGATCCCTTGGTTGTTACAGTAACCGATCAATACGGAAATGCGGTGGCGGGTCAGCCTGTTCTCTTCACGGTAACGGAAGGCGGCGGGGAGTTTCAGCAAGGGGGAACCATGCTCTGGGATACGACCGGCACCAATGGAATTGCTTCCGTTCAATTAAAATTGGGGCCCTTGGCCGGAACGAACAACAATAAAGTGAAAGTAGAAAGCACCGGATTGCAGGGGTCTCCTCTCTATTTTGTGGCCTCTGCCAGTCCCGCAAATGCAGCAAAAATTCTATATGTTTCAGGTAATGATCAAATTGGGTATGTGAATCAGGCGCTGGCCAAACCCTTTGTGGTTAAGGTGACGGATGCCACGAACAATCCCGTAAAGAATCACCCGGTTATTTTTCATGTGAAAAAGGGTGATGGTACATTTGTGGAATCGTCTGATGTGGTTGCAACGATTCCAACGGACGCCAATGGTCTGGCAGAAGTGACGCTGAAGTTGGGCCCCATCGCCGGTGCCAACAGCAATGAGGTCTGGGCAACGTCCACAAACGGACAGAATGATTTGGAAAATTCTCCGATTAAATTCAATGCGTCTTCAAAATATACAGGACAGAAAATGGCCTATGTGTCTGGAAATCACCAGAGCGCCGTTGTGATGTCCATTTTGCCTAATCCATTAAAAGTAAAAATTACAGATGCCAACGGAAAGGGCGTGTCCAATCATCCCGTAACATTTAAGGTCGAAGCTGGCGGAGGGAAGTTGAACGGAAGTGTCGACAGCCTGGTTGTATTGACCAGTGACGAGGGCATTGCATCCGTCCAGTTGCGGTTGGGTCCCAACACGGGACAAAACAATAATATCGTAAAGGCGTATGCAACCAACGGGTACGACTCCGATCAACTGGAGAACGCACCTGTTGTGTTTGAAGAAACGGCCCTGGGAAGCAATGCAACAACCCTTGTCAAACTCGCCGGAGGCGATAACCAAACTGGGGTGGTGGGTGAAAATCTGCCCCATAAAATTCAGGTAAAGGTCACGGACAAATATGGCAATGTGGTGGCCGGCCATCCGGTGACGTTCTCTGTGATTAAAGGAGGAGGATCCCTGGCGAATTCCTCCGACACGGTGAAAACGGTGAACACGAATTCCAACGGAATTGCCGAAATTGAATGGAAGCTGGGTCCAAAGGTCGGAACAAATAACAACCAGCTTCAGGTTTCGTCTACCAATGGAGTCAACCCGCTGCAAAACTCTCCCTTGATGTTTACGGCGTCCTCTGTGGCCGGAAAAACGGATCCCGACAATTCAACCATTGTGGCAACCGGGCCTGTTCCGGCGGACGGTAATTCGGTGTCGACCATTACGGTAACGCTTTATGATCGATTTATGAATCCTGTGCCGGGCAAAATTGTAACCATTGAAGCCAGTGGAACGCATAATTTCATCAGCGGCCCAAGCGCACCGACCGATGCCAATGGGCAAACCACAGCAACGTTATCGTCAATCTCTGCCGGGAAAAAGGTCATTTCAGCGAAAGATCAGAGCAATAATATTCAATTGAATAATACGGCCGAAGTTTTATTTGTCCCTGGCGAAGCGAAACGGATCGTCCGTCTGTCCGGGGATCAGCAGGTGCGAAATGTGGGAACGATTCTGGCAGACAGTTTGGTGGTTCAGGTAACCGACGATTTTAATAATCCGGTTCCGGGTGTGGACGTGACATTCAGTGTGAAATCCGGCGGAGGGATTATTATTGAAAACCAACCGGTAAAATCAGACTCGAACGGAAATGCTTACATCCATTATATTTTGGGTGATCAGGCAGGAGAAAATCAAATCCAGGCGGAGTCTCCCGGATTGCTGGGAAGTCCGATCTTCTTTACAGAAACCGGCGTGGTTTCACCGGCGTCTCAAATGAGCTATGTTTTGGGAAATCAGCAAACCGGAATCGCCGGGAAGCCCCTGGCAAAACCCTTTAAGGTTTTTGTGTCGGATAGAGGGGGAAGCCCGGTTAAAGGTGTGACGGTGACTTTCCGAATCATTCTTGGGAAAGGCCATATGACGCATGATCAGGTCACCAGTGATGCATATGGAATGGCGGCTTCCACATTGGTACTGGCGCCGGAAGAGGGGTCGAATATCGTTAATGCCGAAGCCGATGGTCTGGACGGTTCTCCTGTTACCTTTGTGGCAAATGGCGTCCCCGGAACAGCCGAAAAACTCCTGATGGTGTCGGGTGATAATCAGGCGATTGGTGTCGGAAATGTTTCCGAGAATATGGTGGTTCGGGCGGTTGATGGTAATGGAAATCCCGTTCAGGGAGTCACGGTCCATTTTGAAGTCACCCAGGGAGATGCATCGCTTATTACGGAAGCCGACCAGGCGACCAACGTGGATGGACTGGCATTTGCCGCAGTGCGCCTGGGAACCCAGACAGGACCCATTCTCGTAAATGCCTCTTCGGACGGATTAAATGGGTCCCCGGTAACCTTCCACATTCAGGCATTATCCGCTCCGGCAGAAACGCTGCTGTTGTTTTCCGGAGACAAGCAGAATGGAACGGTGGGAAGCATGTTACCCTTTCCAATTCAGGTAAAGGTGGTTGATCATTATGACAATCCGGTTCCGAATTATCCCGTCACATTTGTCGTTACGGACGGCGGGGGCTCGTTTAGAGAAAATCAACCCGTTCAGACAAACAGCGCCGGTATTGCCAGTGTCAATTGGATTATGGGATCAACTCCCGGAAATAATACCGCAATGGCGGTGGCGTCGGGACTCCAGGGTTCACCGGTCCAATTTACCGTGCAGGCTTTTAATAATAACCTGCCTTCATTCACTACCAAAGCGCCTGATCTGACCGTCATTGAGAAGCAAAATGTCCATTTTGTGATCGAAGCGTCTGATCCGGATGGAGATCCGCTTTCTTTCGCCATTATGAATAAGCCTCGGGGGGCTACACTGGATTCCATCTCCTATACGCAGCGTGAATTTAAGTGGACGCCGGATTATGATCAGGCTGGAACCTACAAACTTATATTTATCGTGTACGATGACAAAGGCGGAGCCGATCGCGATACGTCCATAATCGTGGTAGAGAATAAGAATCGACTGCCAATCATTACGGCCTTTTTGCCCGAAAAGGCAGCATTTTCCGTAAAACCGGATTCGGTGATTAATTTCTCGATCACGGCAGAAGATCCGGATAGTGATCCGCTGTCATTCTTCTGGGAAATTGATGGAAAGCGCGTGGCGGAAGGAGCTCACTTTCAATTTACGGCCGATTCACTGGGTCACCATTCCATCATTGGTTATGTGGCCGATCCGTATGACACCACCTTCCATCAATGGAATCTGAACGTGAAAACCAGGGTGGAACTGGAATCGTTTGTGGCCTCGTCAAAAATTTCAAACGGATTGCCGATTGTGGCTCTTCAGTGGGTCACTCGCTCCGAAGAAGACAATATTGGGTTTAATGTGTATCGGAGCAGAACCAAAAATGGCCGCTATAAAAAGATCACAACGGAGATTATTCGAAGCAATTCCACCGGACGGTACGATTTTGAAGACGGGACTGTCGTGGCCGGGTACCAGTATTATTACAAGATTGAGGATGTGGATTTGGCGGGGCACCGGACATTGCACGGACCCGTCCGGGCCAATGTGGCTCTTCCTCAGGAATTCCACCTGAGCCAGAATTATCCCAATCCGTTTAACCCGGAAACCACTATCCGGTTTACATTACCGAAATCGGGTCATGTTCAATTGGTTATCTTTAACCTATTGGGGCAAAAGGTTCGGACACTACTGAATGAAGACCGTAAGGCCGGATTTTACAACCTGAGATGGGATGGCCGGGATGAGTTTGGAAATGCCGTTCCCTCTGGCATTTACTATTACTCAATCAAAGCCGGTGCGTTTCATGCGACCAAGCGGATGATTTTGGCACGATAATTCCAAAATAGTGAATTAAAAAAGGCCGGTTTTATAGCATAAGCCGGCCTTTAGTGTTTGTGGGCGAAAAGACAATGGGAAAAGTTGTGCAGAACGCCTGAATAGAGAATCCTTGTTGAATGTTTCGATTCTCATTGTCTGATGAAAGAGACAGAATAGTTTTGATGCTGTTTCATTTGAAAGAGACATGAATGATAACTTCAATATGAACACGAAGTTAGTCGATCTCATATCAATCAATATTTGGCCTGAATTACAATTTTGTGCTTAAATGTTATCCGAACTTAATGAGACGGATTTTTGGGTATATTTATAAAAATAAAGTAGAATTAGGGGAGTTATGTTCGGTAGTTTTTTGAGTGGATTACATACGATTGGTTAAAAAAGGATTTTTTGGGCGGATGGGCGGAAGACGTGTGCGGATTGAATAAAATCGGTAACGGTTTATCCAACAGTGTCTGGCAGGCCTGGTGTGCAAGATGACAGTTTTAAAAACAGGCAGCAGATTATGAATCGTGCCAGACTTTTTTCTCCGTTTAAATTTTTGGCTGTTTTTCTGCTTGCCGGTTATTTAAATGGAAATGCCAGTACAACTGTCTCCGTGCCTGACACGCTTTTACTTTTAAGCGATTCTCTCAGCCACCATTCCGTGGGTGACGTTACGGGAGGAACGTTTATGCCTGAGGGCGGTTGGAAAGTGTCCGAGCCGAACAGCATGATTTTTTATGATCTGGGGACCTACATCACAAATGGTATTCTTGAAATAACGGTGGCGAATTTTGATCCCCAAGTTGAGAACACGTTTAGACGCCATCATGTGCTCTCCATGTATACCAACCAATGGGGCGAACATCACCAGATTGAACTATTAAACACCGATTGGAATTTTCATACCGGATTTAATTATTTTGACGGAGTAAAATTGCAATCGGCCACTTATGAAGAGAATAAGCAGGTTATTTTGCCGAGGAGCCAGTTGTCGTGGGACATTCACCAGACTTACCGTCTAAAATTTGTCTGGCAAAGTGATACGGTTCGGTTCTTTCGGAATGACACCCTTTTAATTAAAATCGGGCAGTCTCACTCCTTTTTGCTTCGTTATATTTTTCTCGGCCGGGATCGAACGATCAGTGGAGATTATTTTACGGATTATGAGTACCAACAATATCCGGCCATGGTGGGTCCCATTTTTTCGGATTTAGTTGTTAAAAAGATAATTGCTGATTCAAGTAACGTTTCTCTCAAAATGAACTCGTTTAAACTGGTGAGCAGATATGCCAATGCCGCGCGGCTCAAATGGGAATTATCCTCAAAGGGAATTTCACAATTGATCTACCGGTCAGTGGGATCTGTCACATGGGACAGCACGGCCATTTTGGGTCCGCCGCGCAAGGCTTTCGAGTATTCAATTGGTGGTTTAGCTCCGGCGGAAAATTATGAAGCACGAGTTATTTTGTTCAACGATGATGGCTCAACGAATGTGAGTTCCCCTGTTTATTTCCAAACAACAGATTCAGGGATTTATCTCTTTAAACCAAAACAGGATTCCTTTACGGAGGATGTCGGAATTATCGGGCCCTATCGGAATATTGCCAATATGGGATGGCTCTATTTGATGACCGGAAAATCACGGAATACGTTTCTGTTGTTTCCTTCCTTTCCCGGTGGGAAAATACCGAATCGCGCCTCTCTCCGGATGCACATTCGAAATAAGCAGGGAACTATTTCGGATATTTGCGTGAGTCGGGTCTATTCGCCGTGGAAGGAGTCATCCATTACCTGGGAATCACAGCCGCAAATTGAAGACAGTTGTCTCTCGGAAGTCCGTGGAGACAACCTTATGCCGGGTACCTGGTTGACAATCCCCTTACATTTAGAGTCCTTTACAGACAGTACATTGAATCTTGCACTCACTACAAGGGATACCGGGTGGGTATCCTTTGATTCAAGAGAATCTCTGGCCAATCAACCGGAGCTTATTCTTGATTACGGAAGTGAACAGAGGGTGAAAATTGAGCTTTTTTCGCCTCCGCCCAATTACAAAACCCGCTATCCCATTCTTAACGTCAGCGGAAAAGTGTCAGACTCCGATGTGATAAGTGTTACGATAAATGGTACCCTTTGTGTCCCGAATGATGACAGCACGTTTGCAGGCCAGATTCATTTGCACGAGGGCGGCAATCTGATTCAGGTAACAGCAGTCGATTTTTTCGGAGATGTTACACAGGACACATTGTTTGTCACATTGGATACAACCCCGCCCTCTCTGGTAAATCAGTCTGTCCCTCTGATCACGGCATCCAGTGCAACCCTCTCCTGGGATACCAATGAACCCTCAAGGGGTTTTGTAAGCTACGGACTCTCAACTGGGAGGGAAGATACGTTGCGGATGGATTCCTCCTTTACAACCTCTCATAAGCTGAACCTGATCAATCTGATTCCGAAATCAGATTATAAATATTATATTTATGTTTCAGATTCTTTGGGGAATTTGGGGGTATGGGGACCCTACGATTTTGTTACGAAAGAAGCAAATCAACTGAAAGTCTCCCTCACATTTGATTATTTCGGAGATTCAACGAAGGTGATTGATCGTGTCCTGGTTAATTTTTATGCCGATGGACAGAAAGTGAAAGTTGATACGGCAGCGAATGGAAGCGTGAACGAATCGAATGTGATTTTTAAAAACACGTGTGAATTAAACTGGGTAAAAAGCGATTCTCTTTCTTCCAATTCAGCTATCCACATGTATGACGCCGCCCTTACAGCCCTGTATTCGATTGGACGCATGCAATTGGATTCTTTACAAAGGATCGCAGCCGATGTGGATGTAGGGGGTTCGATAACCATGTACGATGCCGCCCAGATTGCCCGTTTTTCTGTGGGTTTGTCTGTTCCGAAATCGTCCCATGTTGGGCAATGGAAATTCCTCCCGGACAGCCTGGTTATAACCAGCCCGGAAACGCTCAAGTGCAATTGTAGGGTCACGGGAATTCTTTTGGGTGATGTTCATAAAGACTGGCAATCGGAGTCGCATCTGGTTAAAACGGTCAATTCCCCGGGAGACAAGTGGGTGGCACAGCAGGTGACACTCAATAGAGATACCTTAGTCATCAATATTCCCCTTAATGTTGGGGATAAAAGAAATCATTTTTCATTTTTGGCGAATGTGGATTACGGCCCGGCCGATTTGAAGTTTTTGGGCTACTCGGAATACGGATCGACAAAGATAAATATCTTTCAAAATCCAACCCAATCCGGCCTAAAAATTGGGGGATTTAGCACCCGTCCGATCAATGGGAATTCGGTTCGGCTCCGATTTTTGAATGGCGCCCAGGGGAATTCTGTGAAAATACAAGGATTGAGGGTACTGATTGATGGCGAGAAAATAATTGATGCAGCTCAAATAAATGTGGAGAAAGAAAAGAGGCCTGGGCCTCATACGTTTGAATTGTTTCAGAATTATCCCAATCCGTTTAATGGAAATACACAAATACAATATGTACTCCCCCAGAAAGGATGGGTCACTCTTGTAATTTTTAACCAAAGGGGAGAAGCGGTAAAACATATTTTGAAAAAGGAAATGCCTGCAGGGATGCACAAGGTCTTTTGGAATGGAACAAATGATTTGGGACGAAAAATATCCTCGGGATTATATTTTATGCGGCTAACTTACAACGGACAACAGAAAATAACCAAGCTATTGTATATTAAATGAGTAAGACAAAAATATCTTTTTGAAACCAAATATTCTCAAGCCGATGCCGAATGGGGCGATAAAAAGGGTTTGCAATTAATTTTACGGGAAATCGTATGAAAATAAAGCTTCAAAGCTTTTTTTTTATTTTGGTCTGCATTCAATTTTGGAATCTTCCCTTGGTCTATTCTTTGGGAAAATCCCATTTCGGGCAAAGCGGGTTGGCTTCGGAATTCATTGAAAAGACTGAAAACAGCCAATTAATATTGACCCGCCCAAATGGGGGAGAAAATTGGCTTGCAGGCAGCGTGCAATCGGTTCATTGGAATAGCGATCAATCTGTTGGGGATATTCGGATTGACTATTCGCTGGATGCCGGAAAGACATGGCAAACCATTCGTGAGAATGTACAAGATAATGGCCGATACGATTTTGTTGTCCCCGAAGCCGCGTCGGATTCTGTGCTGATTAAAATACAATCGATGGAGAGTGATTCCATTTTTGATATCAGTGATTCCGTTTTTTCCATTTTCAGAAACGAGCAGATTTCAGAAAATACGTGTATTCCGCGGCCGGTTACGTTAACCATTGATGACGTGGGTTGGAAGCTTGGCCGGGATGATTCCGATAAAAACGGGCCCTATCGTCTTGGAGTTGATAGAGACCCCGTTTATCGGGATTATGAAGTACTCGTTTATGTGGCCCAAAAAGTGGGAACGAGATTGTCGGCCCGTTTTGTCATAAGTGAATTTGACCGCGAAAATATTTTAGCGCACTACCCCACTACAAATGAATGGGGAAGCAGATGGGATAATTCGAACTTAATTCGTGACGACGATTTTAAAATTATGAATTTCATAAAAGAAAACTCAGCCTGGCTTGAATTGGGAATTCATGGCGTCCGACACGAATATTGGGATTGGAACCATGAAAATGGAAAGATGATCCGAACGGAATTTTATGACGAAATCCACAACAAGCCCTGGCCGATCGAGATTTTAAGGGGCCATCTTCTTGCATTTCAATCTATTTTATCTCAATATGGGATTCATTCCTTCCCGGAAAGCTATACAACACCCGGTGATGGATATTGTTATCAACCGGATTCTGAAGATGATTCGGGCGTATTGTTTCATTCATTTGGAGTCAAATATGCCATAACCGATATGATCCAGACGGGTAATTATGGAATGCCCAAACAGGCCATTTTGGATGGGGGAATTATTGATAACGGGGTACTTTTAATTCAACAATCGCGATATGTGGAAAATTGGCCAAGATGGAATGCCATGGATGCGGTGCCGTCCACCATTCCTGAAGAGGGTATTCCACTGACCCACTGGCCAAATTGGTGGGCTCAGAACCCGGAAAATGATTTTCAGGTGGGCGATAGATTTGTCAACTGGTTTCATTTGGTTGACGAAACCCCGAATGTTTATGTGCCTCGGAATATGGCTCAGTACTATTCTCAATGGCTTTACCGAAAATATTGTCGCACACAGCAATCTGATGGTGAAATCGTTCTGGATAATCAACAAATGCCGGACGCTGCGTATCGGTATCAGCTTTTGGGGAATTTGGTATTGAAAATCAAATTGCAACCCAATGGGCATATTCAACAGGCCACAATCGATCATGATGCCGAAGTGGTTGGATATTATGAAAAAGAGGGATTTGCGTATCTTTTTCTGTCCACACTAAAACAGGATGTGTACCATTTAACGTATACGTTGGGTTCCCAAAAACCTCCAATTTACATTTGGAATGACGGAACATACACCGTTCGGGAGTTCAAAACGGCTCGAAATGGGGTCTATATCAATCTTGAATGGTATGGTCAGCAAGACATAAAAGTCAAAATACCGTTTCATCCGGATTTTGTGAGTCTTATTGGCGATAGTCTGACGATACTCCATTATAGTTATGATGAAACCCAACAGGAAATCACCGTTACCCTGAAAAATAATTCGATTGTTGGCCGGACAGGAGCCCTTATTATCGGGAAAAGTCAATTCGGACAAAACATTGCCGTTATCATTCCCAACGGGGGTGAAAAATTCGAACGATTTTCCAGCAAACGAATCGTTTGGGCGGATGAAAATCAACGGGACAAAATTCAACTGGATTATTCTCCGGATAGGGGCTCAACCTGGTGCACGGTTGCCACGAATCTTCCCAATACGGGGGAATATATCTGGCACGTTCCGTCTTTCTTATCATCAGATTATTTGATTCGAATAAAAAATGTGACGGACGGTCGGGTTCTTGATGTCAGTGACAGTTCCTTTTCAGTGATAAAGAATGAAAAGGAACCCCCCATCAAGAATGTGCTGATCAATGAAATTATGACGAACAATAGAAATTCCTTTCAAGACCCGGACGGAGATTTTTCGAACTGGGTGGAAATTTATAATCCAAATGATGTCCCGATTAATTTGTGGGGCTATTTTTTATCGGACGATTCATTGAACCTAAAAAAATGGCGTTTCCCATGTGTAGATATTGATGCTCACGGGCATTTGGTGGTTTGGGTTTCCGGGAAAGATACGACTGCAGATGCTGCCTATCACACAAATTTTGTGCTTGATACGTCCAATGCACAAATCTATTTAAGCGACGATAGCTCAAAAATAGTGGATCGTATTTCTGGTGTTCCAAAACTAAATCCGGGTGTTTCTTTTTCCAGAATTCCTGACGGTGCGGGCTCGTTCGAAAAAACGAGTCAGCCCACGCCCGGAAATGAAAATATATTCAGGACGTTGCAGGTTGCATTCAACGGCGCACTGCGATATTATTCCAACGGAATATTCATATCAGGCGCCGGGATGGTTGTTACAAGCAACGGAAAAATTTCTAAAATTGAACCTCTTGCAAATCCCTTTTATTTAGGTGGTTTTGAATGCGGGGCGACCTATTCTTTTTTGCCCTACAAAAAGCCAAACGCGTCTGACAACTCAGCAATCACCATGTATGATGCCGCACTGGCAGCTCGTTATAGTGTGGGGTTGGATTCGCTGAGTTGGTTTCAGCGCCTTGCCGCCGATGCGACCAGGAACAATGATGTCATGATGTATGATGCCTCAATAATTGGCCGCTACACGGTGGGTTTAGCCATTCCCACTAATGCCCATGTGGGAGAGTGGAGGTTTTATCCGGATTCACTAATCTTTGACCATGTGGGATTAGACGAGGACAGCGTTAATTTTGTCGGGTATCTGATTGGGGATGTTTCAGGAAACTGGAGCAATCATTTACAAACAGCCAAAGCGACGCTCCTGGCCGACGAAAAAACTGGAAAGATGATTGAAATTCTCGCTGATACATTGATCCTGAAATTGGGGGTCGGTTATCCCGGCAAAATTCGTTCTCTTGATTTTGATCTGTCCTATCCTGAAAACCAGCTAAAATTTATGGGTATTGAAAAGGATCCCATAGCGGAAAAATTTAGAACGTTTTTGAATAATAATCAGGGCCGGCTACGATTTGGGGCATTTAATTTGCAGGAAATAATAGGCGGAAGTACACTGTTTAAGATAAAATTTCTGTTGTTAAATAAAAGAGAGCCTGTTTCTAACTTATTTATAAATAGTTACAGAATCAACGATGGCCTGGCCTTTTCAGGGGAGACGTCTGTAAAGATGTTTAAAAATGGTACAAGTAGTTTCAAATTATTACAGAATTATCCCAATCCATTTAACGGGGTAACGGAAATTGACTATTCTATCCCCCAAACAGGCGACATTGTTTTAACGATTTTTAACAGCATGGGAGAAAAAATTATCGTATTTAGTCGCAAAAATGAGGAAGCCGGGCAACATTGCATTTTTTGGAATGGCCGAAATAAGCGGGGACAGAGAGTTCCCAGTGGCATTTATTTTATTGAACTTAAGGGGCACCGGATACGTAAATATGGTAAAATGATCCTTTTGAATTAGAGCAGATTGTGGTTTTTCTGCCCGGCTTCTCCGGCGAATATTGGGTGGTTTGAATTTTGCGGATCATTTTAATGGAATCCGTTTTCGGGCGAATTGGGATATTTTATAAAAAAAGGAGAGAGGAAACAGTTCCAATGAAGTGGGTGAGAGTGACGGCCGTGTTGGTTTTGGGATTCGCTTTATTTGGGAAATTCAGTGTGCAAACAGGATACGCCGGATTTAAGGAACACGTGATTGATGATCACTTTGTGGGCGCGTTTGATCTGTTTGTGGCTGATTTGGATGGGGATGGTGATTTGGACCTTTTGGCTGCAGGCCAAGATAACCGACAAATTGCCTGGTATGAAAACGATGGATCCGGAAATTTTTATAAGCATACCATCAGCGATCAGTTTTCGGGGGCATGGTGTGTTTGGGGAAAAGATATTAATAGAGATGGACGAATTGATGTTCTCGGGGCATCGGGAGCGCTTAATGAAATCGCCTGGTGGGAAAACCGATCCGGATATTTTTCCGAACATGTTGTTGACACCAATCTTATTTCCGCTGAGTCGGTTTGCGCCGCAGATTTTACCAACGACGGATATGTTGATATTGCCGCTGTAGGGACGTATGACAGTACAAATGCCATTGTGTGGTATGAAAATCGGGGGGACAATACATTCCGAAAAAAAACAATTGATCCCACGCTGACCTGGGCACACGATATTTTTCCAGTGGATATTGATCAGGATGGACGGATGGATGTTGTCGTTGCAGCTGCAACCCAGGAAAGCTTTGTTTGGTATCGTAATCGCGGTGATGGAAGTTTTGACAAAAATGTTTTTGGATGGAATTATTATGGCGCCTATTCCGTTTATGCAGCCGATATTAATGGCGACGGTTACCCCGATGTTCAGGGAGCGGTTCACAGCAAAAATGAGGTGGTTTGGTGGGAAAATGACGGAGGAAGCCATTTAATTACACACGTTATTGATACAGACTTGGAAGATGCAATTTCTGTGTATGCTGCAGATGCCACCAATGATGGAAATGTGGACATTTTGGCCACGGGAAAGAATTCAAATACGGTGGCACTTTATGTAAATGACGGAAGCGAGCACTTTACAAAGGTGATTGTTTCAAATACATTTGGGGGAGCTCGTTCCCCGGTTGTGGGTGATTTTAACGGGGACGGGAAGACGGATATCGCAGCAGCGGCTTTGTATGATGGCAAAATTTCCTGGTGGGAAAACACGTCCTCAATAATTCCACCCACTATTACGGTTGATAGTCCCAACGGCGGAGAAAATTGGCTGTGGGGAACCATTCACACAATACAGTGGCATTCAACAGGAAGTATTTCTTCCGTAAATATTGAATACTCGACGGATGGAGGAGGCTCCTGGAAATCAATTGCGAGCGGTTACTCCAATTCGGGATCCTATTCATGGCTCGTTCCCAACGATTTGTCTGATAACTGTTGGGTGCGTGTCGTCGATGCCTCCAATTCATCTGTTTATGATCACAGCGATAATTCCTTTTCCATTTCCGCATTGGAATTATCCGGGAATGTTTTCTACGGGAATTCAAACACTCCCATCCCCAATGTCACGTTAACGATGACCGGCACTCTTACAAAGACAAGACAAAGCGATGCGGACGGATATTTTTTGTTTGATGGACTTCAAGCAAACGGAAACTATCTGATTTCTCCCCAAAAAGGAGCCCAGGAGGATATCGGGAGCACAACGATTGAGGCCTATGATGCGGCTCTGGCAGCCAGGTATTCTGTGGGTCTGGGGGATTTGGATGCCTTTGCAAAACTGGCCGCCGATGTGGATAATGATGGGAAAATCTTAATGTACGATGCGGCAAATATCGCCCGTTACAGCGTGGGGTTGCCTGTTCCCTCCAATGTCACGATAGGGAATTGGATTTTTGTACCCGCAGACACCGAAATTTCGGTGACCACCTCCAATCCTTCAAGTCTTCAGTTTAAAGGAATTATTATGGGCAATACCAGCGGGAATTGGCAATATCCGGGAACCTCCTTTGCAAAAACGGCCCAACGTTTGGATACAAGATCCTTTCTGGATTATTCCTTTGCCGGAGACACATTAACCCTTGCCGTGCGTTTCCCGGGGTTAAATGTCCTTTCTGTTGATCTTGAATTGACATTCGATTCAAATGCGTATCGTCTGCTAACGATTCAGAATGAACAAAATGCCCGCTCATTTAAAGTCTTTTCAAATGTCATGTCCAATACGATAAGGCTTGCGGGTTATTCTCCAAGCACCATTCAGACCGACTCAAACTATTTGCTTCTTCAATTTAAAAAGAAGAATGACGCTTTTGCAGAAAATAGGATCCAGATCAATAAATTTCTGATAAATGGTAACCCTCTGGGAGTTGCCACATTGGTTTTGGATCAACCGCCAACGGTCCCCGGGTCATTTGCAATTTCCAAGAATTACCCCAATCCCTTTAACGGGACAACTCAATTCAATGTGACCCTGCCAGGCGCGGGACAATTGCAGGTAGCCGTTTACAATTTGCTCGGAATGAAAATAAAAGACTTGGCCAATCGGTTTTACCCCAGTGGAAAATATTCGTTTGCCTGGGATGGCTTTGATTCACAGGATCACGTTGTGCCCTCCGGGATTTACGTCATTACTGTTAGATTTAAGAATCACGTATACAGAAACAAAGTGCTTTTCGTTAAATGATCGGGCATAAGCTGTAATACTGTTTTAAACGATACTATTCTTAAATTTGGCACTTTTCCCCCTCGCTTTGGAAAGGGGACAATAGATCCTGTTCGTGTGAAATGGGAAAATAGCTTCTTCTGGAATTCTTGTGCGAAGAATGAGTTCTTTGAAATTGGAATGCCAGAGTTGAAAATTGGGAGAAAGAAATGAGGTTTTTGCCAAGGTTTTTTTTTGCTGGCCTGTTTTTAATTAGTTCAACGATTGTATATGGTCAAATTCAAGTGACCATTCCAGATACGTCAGCCAATGTGGGTGAGGTCGTTTTAATCCCGGTAAACACGGGAAATGTGGCGTTGTCCGATCAGGTGATTTCATTTGAAACGGAAGTGCACTTTGATGCCAATGTGCTTAAACCGATAGAGATAACCAAGACAGGTACCCTTATCGATAACGGTGATTGGGTTTTTATGCCAAACCCAAACTATGGCACTGGCGTGATGAAATTCGGTGCCATGAGCACCGGAAATTATTTGAATGGAAGCGGTCCGATCGCCTTTTTGAAATTTGAAGTGATTGGAAATCCCGGTGACACGTCACCCCTGAATTTGGTGAATTTTTCTTACAATGGGAGTGACCCACCCGCGGAGACCACGAAGAATGGCACGTTGACCGTTAATTTTTCCACCATCGAAATTCAAACCAATCCCAGTGGCAAAAATTTCAATTTTGACGGACAGACGTACACGGCTCCCAAAAGTTTCAAGGTTTCTCCCAATTCATCCCATTCGGTGGATGTACCTGATCCCCAAATGGATGGCAGCGATACCCGATTCGTTTGGTCATCCTGGAGCGACAGCGGAACCAAATCGCATTCGGTGACGGCACCGGCCGCCAATGGTTCCATGACACTGACCGCAAATTTTAACAAGCAATTTCATTTGTCCACGGACGTATCCCCCTCCGGAGGGGGCAGTGTTTCCAAAAGTCCTGATGCGGACTGGTTTAACGATGGCGCTTCTGTTACCGTAACAGCGACGGCGGCCGACAAATACGATTTTTCCGACTGGTCAGGTACTGTAAATAACACAGCAAATCCCCTGACAATTACGATGAATCAGGCACACACGGTCACGGCCAATTTTACCCCCTGGCCACACATCACAATTACCACACAGCCGGGCGGCCGTTCAATTACAGTTGATGGGACCTCCTATACAGCTCCGCAAACTTTCCAATGGCAGCCGGGAACAACGCATTCCATCGGTGTGAATTCCCCCCAGGAGGTTTCAGGCAACACCCGCTACGTTTATTCCAACTGGAGTGACGGCAAAGCCCAAACCCACGATATTACGGTACCGTCTTCGGATCAGACGTACACAGCAACATTTGATACCCAGTACAAACTGACGGTCTCTTCAGATCCTACGGATGGAGGAACGGTAACAACCAGTCCGTCGGGTACCTGGCAGGATGAAAACGCAGAGGTGACATTAACGGCAACGGCCAATACGGATTTTCAATTTGTTGGCTGGGATGGGGATTTGAGCGGCTCCCAAAATCCGGCCACACTTACGATGGATGCACCGAAAAACGTAGTCGGAAAATTTGGCGAAACAGCTACCATTACCATTCACACCAATCCCGAAGGACTTAAAGTCTGGGTAGATGACGCCAATCAATTGCATACGGCGCCGTATTCTTTCACAGCCCTTACGAATACGAAGCACACGATTGGTACCCCCTCTCCTCAAAATGAAACCAGCACCTCGCGGATGGTCTGGCGCTCCTGGGATGATGGCGGTGAGCAATCCCACGAAATAACCGTGAGTAAATCAAAAACCTCCTACACGGCCACGTTTATTCAGCAATTCAAGTTGAACACCAATGTTTCTCCTGCCGGGGCCGGTACGGTTGAAGCCAGTCCTTCTGGCCCCTGGTATGACAATGGAACAAGTGTGGATTTGACGGCAACGGCAACGGGTTCTTATGATTTTAAGGAATGGACGGGCGATACTACCGGGGCGTCTGCATCTACACATATTACTATGGATGCCAGCAAATCGGTAACGGCCAATTTTAAAGCCTGGCCTCACATTACAGTCACAACAAATCCGGCCGGCTTGGATATTACTGTCGATGGGAATCCGGGAACGGCCCCGCAGGTTTTTCAATG
Source organism: Calditrichota bacterium (assembly GCA_013151735.1). Taxonomy (NCBI): domain Bacteria; kingdom Pseudomonadati; phylum Calditrichota; species Calditrichota bacterium. The sequence continues at coordinate 21,757 of JAADHR010000211.1, forward strand.
GAAACCGGGGTCCAATCACACGATTGCAGTGGATTCCCCACAGCAGGATGGAGCAGCCAAACGGTACGTGTATCAGTCCTGGAGCGATGGAAAAGCGCAGGAGCATTCCATAACGGTACCCGATGCCGATCAGACCTACACAGCCAGCTTTAAAACCCAATACAAACTGTCCACATCCGTTGTTCCTACAG
>JAADHR010000212.1 GCA_013151735.1 Calditrichota bacterium
CTCGCGTCGTAGATTTCCAGCAAATCAGCAGGAATTTGCTTTACAAACTGGGACATCGTTTTCACCTGGCCATTATTTCTGATGAACTGGCGGCGGTTTCTGGCCCAGCTGAGGTACACTTTATCCTTCGCCCGTGTAACGGCCACATAAAAAAGACGCCGTTCCTCTTCCAGCTCCTCAATAGAATCAAACGACCGGAAAAGAGGAAACAGCCCCTCCTCCAACCCGGAAATAAAAACAACCGGGAATTCCAATCCTTTGGCACTGTGAACCGTCATCAAGGTTACAGCATTGGACGAATCATTCCAATTGTCGATGTCGGACACCAGTGCCACATCTTCCAAAAAGGCATCCAGAGAAGGATTTTCGCGTGTTTTTGAAAACTCCGTAATAGCCGACAGCAATTCGATTATGTTATCATACCGGTTTAATGCCTCTTCAGTTCCTTCCTCCCGGTAGGTCTCTTTAAACCCAACCTCCTTTTCCAGAACACTGGCCAGCTCTCCGATGGAGAGTTTATCTTTTAGTTCAATGTAGTTTTGAAAAAGCTGGTAGACGTCCAAAACGCGGGTTTGCATGGGTTTTGAAATCGATGAAACCTCCCGGGCACGCCCAAGAGCTTCCAGAAGGGAAATTTTATGTTCAGCGGCAAATTGTTTGAGTCTGAGCAGCGTGGTAGTGCCAATGCTTCTTCGGGGGAAGTTAATGATCCGTTCCAGACTAATGCTGTCGTTGGGATTGGCGATCACACGCAAGTAGGCCAGGAAATCCTTAATTTCCTTTCTTTCATAAAACCGGAATCCCCCCACAATGTCGTACGTAATGGTATTCCTTCGCAGGGCGTCTTCAATGGCCCGCGATTGGGCATTGGTCCGATACAAAATGACAAAGTCCTTGAAATTTCGTTTGTTTCGAACAATCTCCGTGCGAATGGCATCCACAATAAGCCGGGCCTCCACATTCTCGTCATCCGCAATGAGAAGGGTAATCTTGTCTCCATTCTCCCGTTCGGTCCACAACCGTTTCTGCTTCCGGAGGATGTTATTCTTCACCACGGAATAAGCCGCATCCACAATGGTGCGTGTGGATCGGTAATTTTGTTCCAGACGAAAAATCTGGCAGTCGGGAAACTGATCTTCAAATTCGAGAATATTGCGGATTTCTGCACCCCGCCACCGGTAAATAGACTGATCATCATCACCCACCACAAACACATTTCGGGAACGGCTTCCCAGATCAAGTACAAGCCTGTTTTGTGCCAAATTGGTGTCCTGGTACTCATCTACCAAAAGGTATTTGAACCGCTCCTGGTATTTTTGAAGAACCTTTGGGTACGTGTGAAAAAGTTCCACGGGGAGTTTAATGAGATCGTCAAAATCCATGGCATTGTTCGCCCGCAGAAAACCGGAATAATGGCGATAGATGAGCGCAACAACCTCGTCCTCGTCCGTTTTGATTTGATCTTGAAATTCGTCCGGGTCGATCATCTGATTTTTAAGCCGGCTAATTCTCCGATGGACGTCTGCCACTGAAAAATCCTTCAGTGAAATATGATGATCGGTCATCAGATTCTTAATGGCCTTTTTTTGATCATCCACATCGTAAATTACGAAATTTCTGGAATAGCCGAGATAAGGTGCCTCGGCGCGCAGAATTCGTGCAAAAATGGAATGAAACGTTCCTACCCACAAGTTCCCAAAATCCTTTTGAACCAGCTTTTGAATGCGGCGCTTCATTTCCTGAGCCGCCTTATTTGTAAATGTAACCGCCAGAATTTCATGCGATTTAAATTTTTTCTGAGTTAAGAGATAGGCAATTCGATGGGTTAAAACACGCGTTTTACCGCTTCCTGCACCGGCCAAAACCAAAACAGGACCCGCTTCCGCTTGGACAATCGCCTGCTGTACAGGATTCAGGCTTTTCAACAACTGATTCATAATGGTTTGTAGTCTCCTTCCACTCATTTCCTGCAATTGGCCTTTCAAAGATTTTAGGGTTCTTCGCAATATGACCCACGTTTTGCCCGGGACTCACAATCCGGCACAGAATTGAAATGCCCCCCAATACCGACATTACCACCCAAAAAATGCGGCATAAACCGCACCTTCACATGAATCCAAATTCAGAAGACAGATTTAACTCGAATGTCATTGCGGGCAGTCCCAACCTTATCTACAGTCCAAAATAAATTTTGATCATTTGACCCTAAAATACGCATTTTCTCGAAGAACCAGAAATATTATCCCTTTTGACGATGTTTTCGGTAATAATTCCTGCGCAATCGATCCAGAGTTCTTTTGGCACGCAAATGCTGCTGAAGTGTGTACGTGAAGATATGTGACCCGTCTCCCCTGGCTACAAAGTAAAGATATTTTACCGGCGCGGGGTACAGAGCCGCACGGATTGATTTCATTCCCGGATTATTGATCGGGCCGGGAGGTAAACCGGGATATTTGTACGTATTGTAGGGTGAATCGATTTCCAAATCCTTTTTTAGAAGTCGCCTTGGACCATTCGGAAGCAAAAACTGAATGGTTGGGGAAGCCTGCAGTAGCATGCCTCGCTTCAGCCGGTTGTGGTAAACAGCCGAAATAAGCGGTCGTTCCCGATCGATTTTCGCCTCCCCCTCAATAATGGACGCCAGCGTAACCACCTCGTGAACCGTCCAGCCTATTTGCCGGGTTCGTTCTTTAAGGCTGTCCGTGTAGGCCTCCCAGAAATGGCGAACCAGTGTTTGAATAACCATTCGGGCATCCACGCCGTACGGAAAAAAATACGTATTCGGAAAAAGATAGCCTTCCAGACTGTTGGCATCCACTCCCAACGTTCTGGCAAAGGATGTATCGTTGACAAGCTTCATGAATGTGGTCGAATCCACTCCTATTTTTTGATGAAAAATACTCGCCATTTTTTGGGAACGGATCCCCTCAGGGAGCGACACCTTTATTTCCGTAACCTTCCCAGCCCGCAGAATTTCGACCAGTCTGGAGTTTGATTCCCCAAGTGGAAGCCGGTAAAGCCCCGCCTTTAGCTCGCGGCGCGCTTTGTGCAATTTTGCTGCCCACAAAAATGTTTCGGGATTACGAATGATTTTTTTCTCTTTCAAAAGAGCGGCTATTCTTTGAGCGGATGTCCCCCTCGGAATCAAAACCGTAACGGCTTCCCCTTTATTCCCCGGATTGGACTGGTACAATATCGTGTAAAACCAGATTCCAGTACCGATTCCTGCTAAAATCACAAGTAAGGAGAGTACCTTCCACCCGTGTTTCAAAATCTTCCGGCTCCCCTTCGAAAATATTTCCATAAGACTCAAGTCCAAAAATCCCAATTGTTTAGATTAATCCTAAAATACAGCTTCAAAATCTTATCCGTGCATCCGTCGTATCACAGACAGCAGAGAATAATCCCTTAAAAAATGGGCCCTATCTGGTCGAGATAAAAAAAGGGATTTCACATCCCTTGTCCGATAGTGGCTATTAAATTTAACGAAATATTTGGCGAGAATCAATTCTTTTTTGGGGAGATTTTCAGGAGACCTGAATCAGGGGTAATTCTATTTGTTGAAGTCTTTTTCGAGCGTTTTCCACATAAGCCGCATCGATGTCATAGCCCACGTAAAACCGCTCTGTTTTTTTGGCCGCCAAACACGTTGTCCCGCTCCCGCAAAAAGGATCAAGTATAACATCGTTTTTATATGAATATAACTGAATGAGACGATAAGGTAATTCAACCGGAAACGGTGCAGGATGATTAACCTTTTTAGCGGATTCCGCCGAAAAATGCCAGACACTTTTGGTAAATTCGAGAAATTCTTGCTTTGAAATAGACGTCTCTTTTGATTTTGGTTTTAATCGAGAAAAAGAGCCCTTTGAGAATATAAGAATATACTCATGGGTGTCCCTCAGGATTGGATTTGACGGTGATCGCCAACTTCCCCAAGCCGTCGAAACTCCGGAACTGCTACCTTTATCCCAAATAATTTCTCCCCTCATTAAATATCCAATATCAATCATTATTTGAGTTATGTACGCATGCAGAGGCAGATAGGGTTTTCTCCCAAGATTTGCCACATTAATACATGCTCTCCCCCCCCAAACCAAGACTCTAAAGACTTCCTGAAAGACTTTTTCCATCAAATCCAGATATTCCCGAAGACTCAGATTCTGATCATAGTCCTTACCAACATTATAGGGTGGCGAGGTAATCATTAAATGGACGCTGTTATCCGGAAGCTCACTCATTGAACGGCTGTCTTTGCAATAGATTTTATTGCATCTATCACGAGGAAGAACATTCTCATTATATTCGTCAGGTTTTTCCGGCTCTTCGAAACTCTTATAAAGACGACTGTTATAGAATTTTGTTGAATCGTGATTCACCCGTGCTGAAACACCAAACGAACTGGTTTCTGTTTTTTTCGATCGACTCATTTTAAGCCTTTAGATAGACCCAAATACTCTTGTAAAGTCAGGATTTTTAATCTTGGTTCACCCTTTACACTTAGTCTAAATGAGCAAAGAACAACTTTAGAGAAATCACATGTCTGTCGCACCTTATCCAGTTTGCCTGCCGATATATCACCAAAAAGAATGAGCATTGGCTGAAGAAGTTTTTGATATTCATTGAAATAATCGGCTGCATAATCCAAAACCTGTGTAAACCCCTTTAGCCAAGTATCTGCCCGCTCAATTTCAACAACATGGGTTGGAAAATTCTCATAAAAACCAAAAACCAAATCTGCCCGCCGATGTTTGGTCAGAGTAAATTGCGGAAGCAAAGAAATACCATTACTATTTAAAAGATCTTCAATCTCTTTTTGAATGGCGGCTTCATTTTTAAGAGGAATCCCCTGTCTGACATCGAATCCCTTCATGATTCGATCTTTTAAATAGACCCGAGAAACATTATATTCCTGGGCCCATTTGTCATAGAATATGGATTTTTCCTTATTATTCAGAAAATGCCAGCCTATTTTTTCGGCTTCTTCATGAACATTTTCCCGAATTTTGTTTTTTTCTTCTTTTGATATTTTGCTGGGATCTCTCATTGCGGATATCACATATCGATAATTAACTAAACCCACTTAAACTTACAAAATTATCGGAAAAACTTCAACTATCTTTTTTAATTATTTAGAAAAGCCCCAAAAATAAAACAAATATTCCATTATTTTTAGAAGTCCCCGGCACTTTTAAAGTGTCGGGGACTCTTGATCAAATTTATTCCTTCATTTCACCCGGTGTTGAACCCCTCCTGCTTTACTTTCATTTTTCACCTGTTGGATAATGGGCTGCAACGGGGGTATTTTGATTTTGACCCCCGCTTTTTGTAAATTCCGGTACACGTTCTTTAAATGGATGATAAAATTCTCATCAAAAATGGAATCGGCTCCGGAATTCTGGTCCTGGCCATACCACCAAAACCAGTCGGAACCCTCTGCAGCGTACATTTCATTCCAGGCATTGTACACCGCCTTTACCCGGCGAGAGGCTTCCAGAGGTAAATCTTTTCTGGGATCTGGCGGGTGAATGCCGCTGTTTTCCAGATCGCGCCGCACGCGCCCCAGTACATCCCAGGCCCGATTTTCTTCCGGTTCCCCGATCCACGTTTCAAAATCAGGGGAAAACCAACATCCGGGATACAGCGTATCGATAGCAGTCATGGCTTCCACAGGATGCGCAGGAATGTGTCGATATTTATTCCCAAGAATGTATTCGCTGGGCGTTACGGAAATGAGCCAGCCCTTTTTTTGCTCTTCCGAGATGCGCTGGTAAAGCATATTCTGAAAACGAACGCCGTCATTGTCTTTCGTAAACCATTCCCAGGCATTTTCGCCGTCCATAATCATGGAAAGAATGCGTTCCCCTTTCTGGGGACGGCAGGACTTCAGTACGTTGAAAAAGGCTTCCACATTTTTCTGCGCGGTCCGATGAGCATAATCAAAGGCAACCTGATCCGAAAGCCTCCAATCCCTGAAGAAAATGGCCACTTTCTTTCCCGTTTTGGGATCCGTTAATTTGTAGGGGCGAAAGAGTTGATCCGGGGTCACTTGCTCCAGAGAATCTTTCCCCAGGGATTTCATGAGCACATGGGGTCCAGAGGCGATCCACAGGATATTCGACTCTGTAAAAATCGGAACAATGGCCTGCGCTACTGCTCCCTCTGCGGGCCACATTCCGTAAAGGTTGTCGTGGAATAATCTTTTGTAATAATGTTTTCCCTTGAGTACCTGTGCCAACGCATCCTGCGGGTAGTGAAAGCGCTTGGGCAGTGAATCCGTAGGCTGGCAAATTTTTGCCAGATCGGTATCGTAAACAAGCGGTAAAATCGGATGATAAAACGGCGTGGTAATTATTTCAACCTGTCCCTTGGGCACTTCGGGATGATACATCACCTTTTGATGAATGGCAACAACATTCATCATCACCTTGAAGGCTTCCACCACCATTCGCTGGCAATCTTTTTCCGAGATGTCGTGCTTCAAAATAAAGCGGTCATCCGAATCGTCGTCGGGTGTCCCATTGTTATCATACCGAACGTAATCCGAAAGATCAACCGTCATTTCATTAGCAAATGTGTTTCGCAAAGGCATTTTAACGGGACCTTTTAGAAAACGGGGATCAAAATTGGCAAGATAGAAGAAAAATTTAATCCGCCTTAAATCCTGAAGCGTGTAGGTGGACGGGTCCTTCGTTCCGGTTAACGACCCGATTTTCATTCCCTTCGGAATTAACTCCCGGTATTGGGGAAACCGTTTAATGATGGGTTCCGAAATGGAAAAACAATTCCAGATTTGTTTTCCGCTTTTGTTGTAAAGGTAATCCAGATCGCGGGCATTAAAATCCGCGGCATTTTTGAGAGCCAGATCGATCCAGGGGTCCGTGTGTCCCTTCCATTTTGCCCAAAATTTCGGAACATCAATGGTATTTTCTGCCGTATTCACGTATCGGCTGAGTCTGACCACGTAATAATCCAGAATTTGGTGAAGCAGCACCGGCGTCAGATCAATCGTTGCGTGCACATCCGGGTATTGCTTTAATGTGTAAGCCATGTCAAAATAATCTTTTGTGGAATGGGTTCGCACCCAGGGACCAATCAGTTCATCTTTATCGGCATTGTAATAGGAGGGTTGATGCTGGTGCCACACGATATTCAAATACAAGGTTCCCTTGGGTTCACGAGAACAGGACTGTGCCCACAGAATGACACCCGTTAACACAATTAAAAGCAATCCATTTTTGATTTTCATTTTTTCCTCGGCTTAAACTGATTCACGTTTACTCAATTTACGGCATTTTGATTTACTTTTGCAAGCTCTCTTTCTTTTTTTTCAGATAAAAGATGCCCCAACGTCTCAAGTTCACCCGGTTTCATCTCAATCACACAGTCATCAATATTCACACCGTAGCGTTGGCCAAAAACGGTAATATCCAGAACAATGTGGTTGAGGGCAATAGCAATCAGAGCCTTATTCCGCGTCCAGGCTACTTTTTTGGGTTGATTTTTATCGGCTTCGCCCATAATGAGTTCTTTTTGATCAACACAAAGAATGATTTTGTGATCCCAGATTTCCTCCAGATCCTTTTCTTCCAGATTGTAATCCAGCACACGCCCCACAGAAAAGGGAATTTCGGTAAAGGAAAAAATGACAATCTTAACGCCCCGTTTTTCCGCATCCTGAAGCTCTTTCTTAAGCAGAAGTGCCTCCCGCCGCCAAACCGAGAGGTAAATGGATTCTCTGGCTTCCTGAATCAGTTCTTTCGCCTTTAGAATCAAATTCTCGTATCCGACGATATTCCACAAATGATCCATTTGTTGATTCGATTCCAGAGAATTGAGCACAACCTTCAGTTCTTCAATCTTCTTTTGAAAGCGGTTTTCAAGAATCCGAAACAATTGTTCCTGCGGCAGAGGAATATAGCGTTTGGGTTCCGAGTGAATGGCGTTGACAAAGCCTTCCTCTTCCAGACGGCGAATCACATTGTAAATGGCCGATCGCGGAACGCCGGAATATTTACTCAACTCATATCGGGTAGCCGGATTGTTTTTTAACAGATAAATATAGGTTTTCGCCTCGTAGGCGGTAAACCCCAGTTCTTTCATAACGGCAACGATTTTTTCAATCATAATGTACAACCTCTTTGTTATTAGCCCTTCACACTTCCCAAAGTAAGACCTGAAATCAACCAACGACTTAAAAACAAGAACAGGACAATGACCGGAATACTCACCACAACCGCGCCAGCCGCGTAAAGGCCCCATTCCGTATCAAAATTCGATTGAAATTGTTTGAGGCCCAGAGGCAGGGTAAATAATTTCCGATCATTCAGGATTACGGCCGCTACCAAATATTCCGACCAGGATCCCATAAATGAAAAGAGGGCGGTAATCACCAGGGCCGGAGAGGCCAATGGCAACACAATTCGATAAAACGCCCCGAACTGTGACGAACCGTCAATTCGTGCGGCTTCCTCCAGGCTGATGGGAATCGTGTCGTAATACCCCTTCATTTGCCAGATGCAAAACGGTAAAACCGTGGCCGAATAAGCGATCACTAACCCCAAAAACGTATCGTACAGGTGCAGGTGAATCAACATCACAAAAAGGGGAATAAGCAGCATGGTTACGGGAAACATTTGTGTGGTAATGACTGAAATCATCCCGAATTCCCGCCATTTAAAATTGAAACGGGAAAAGGCGTATCCCGCCGTGGACGCCAGACTCACGCCTAAAATGGTGACCATCCCCGAAACGATGGTGCTGTTAAAAAGCCATCGCAAGAACGGTTTTTGCGTGAACAAGATTTTGTAGGATTCAAGTGTAGCATGTTCGGGAATCAACCGAAGCGAGGTGCTGTGCAGAAGATTTCCCGGGCGCAGCGAAATGGAAATTACGCGCAAAATGGGATACACGGCAATCGCCGTAAAAATCAATAAAATGGCGTAGATGAGGGTTGTCATCCACCAGGGATCCTTTTTCAGGCTGCCTTTTGCCATCAATACACTCCTTTTGTCCCTTTGGTTTGTTTGATAAACTTTACGCTGAACAGCAGCAAAATCCCAAAAATAACCATCGAAAGCGCTGCCGCATAACCGTAGCGGTAATAATTAAATACGGCTTTGTACACGTACGATACCAAAATGTGCGTGCTGTCTGCCGGTTGCCCCCCGTTTGAAACCAGCCAGATCACGTTGAAATTATTGAAGGTCCAGATAATTCCCAGAGAAATTGCGGGAATCATCACCGGTTTAAGAAGCGGCAGCGTAATGTTCTTGAGTTGATGCCACCGTCCGGCACCATCTACCTCGGCCGCCTCGTACAGTTCCCGGGGAATGCTCTGGAGTCCCCCCAGGGCAATCACCATCATGAAGGGAAATCCCAGCCAGATATTGGTGATGAGAACGGCCGCAAATGCCCCGATGGGTGTAGACAACCACTGGATTTGATGAATCCCAAAATATTTCACCAGAATCAAATTGATGGCACCGTACCGGTAATGAAACATCCCCCGCCAGGTGAGTGCCGTAATGTACTGGGGGACGGCCCAGGGAAGAATTAAAAGTGTTCGAATAATGGAACGGCCAAAAAGCGGGCGGTTTAATAAAAGTGCCAGGCTCACCCCAATTGTGACGTGAAAAAAAACATTCACACCCGTCCAAATGATGGTCTTCAAAAGAACCCAGTAGAATAGCGGCTCGGAAAAGACGGTAACATATTGCCTGAAGCCGATGATTCGCCAATCCCGAAAATGAGTCAAACTCATGTTCGAAAGCGACAGAACGATATTGTACAAAAACGGGTAAAGAATAACGAATCCCATGACCAAAAAAGCGGGAAGGGTGTAATAATACGCAATGCGGTTCTTTTTCAGGTCATAGAGATAGTCCTGAAGAGTTGCGACAATCGTTGCCATTTTATTCTTTCATCTCCCGGATTTTTTGGATGGCATTTTTCTGCATTTCTTTTGCAGCCTGTTTGGGTGTCAGTGTCCCTGCAAAAAGGGACTGGTAGGCCGGCCGCATGGCATCCCAAATGGCCCGCATTTCCGGCTCAATCGGCATCGGCCGGGCTACAGCCAGCTGGTCAAGAGACCGTTGAATGAGATGGTTGTTTTTCACAAGGGGATTTTCCCGCGCCTCTTTCCGCGAGGGAATCGTGTTCAGCGCCACGGAAAACCGAAGCTCAACCGGCGGTGAGGTCAGATATTTTATCAAATCAATCACACGCTTTAATTTCAATCCGTGCACATTCACATTTACCGAATATCCCTTCGGAGAAAACATGGGCGTAGGCCACAGGCCCGTTTGGCTGACTTTCGGAATCCGTGCCAGATCAAAATCGATACCCGCTTTTTTGTACCCTCCCCACGACCAGGGACCATTGATAATCATGGCCGAATGCCCCTGTTTAAAAAGTGCATCCGCCATATCGTAATCACATTCCAGAGGGATAATTTTGTATTTATTTCTCAAATCAAGAATAAACTGGCAGGCGGCTACCGTTGCAGGCGTATCCAGCGTAGGGCGATTGTGACTATCCATCACCCAGCCTCCGAATCCTCCCAAAAACGGGACAAAAAAATACGGCTCAATGTAATTCCAGGCCAGCGCATACTGATCAATCCGCCCGTCCCCGTCAAAATCCCGGGTCAGCTTTTTCCCCATTTTGATTAATTCGTCCGTTGTTTTTGGGGGAACCGGCACCAGTTTTTTGTTGTAGACCAGCGTCAGGTGATTGCCAATTCGGTCGGCAACCTGAAACAGATGTTTTCTTCGCCAAACCAAACCGTTGGGATCAAAGTGCGATCGTTCAGCCGGAGGAAAATAGTTCTCCAGCGGAAGAATGATCCGCATCACATCAAATGGCCCAACCTGATCGCTCGGGCCATAAACCACATCGGGACCGCTGCCCCCCAGTGCGGCTACGATAAAATTGCTTCGCAGTTCTTCCGTTTCGTAATACAGTTCGGAAATTTTGATTCCCGGGTGTTTCTGCATGTATTCCTGAAGCACGGAGTCCAGCACAGCCCGGCCGGGCGTAAAATCCTGCGTCCAGATAACAATATCATTCGGGTCGCGATGTCCGTTTCCCCGGGTCAGCACCAAAAATGAAAACACGACAAATAGGATAACTAAAATTGTGGTTGTCTTTCCCAAATCAGCCTCATTTACACTCTTTTGTGGTACATTGGCTCACTGATCTACTATTCCGAGAATTACATGCCAGGGATTCTTTATCCAACGTCTGGGTTCAGATCCCCAATAATGCGCTTTGTAAATGGCATAAATTTAATTCTTTGGTTCATAAAAATCAATTGTTTTATTTGTTTTCAATCTGCTTCAACAAAATCCGCGCCTTTTGAAATTGCGGAAAATTCCGCAAGCACAATTGTAATTCCGTTCTGGCGGCGCGATAATCGCCCCGTTCGGCATCGATGTAACCCATATAATAATAAATAATTCCCCTTTCCTGCGGTTTCAATTCCGGTTGTCTGGAATCCGCTTCAATCGCTTTCTGAAAAAATTGGTAACCGGCAACGGCATTCTTCTCCGCCAGATACACAGTGGCCAATTTGGCATAGACAAAGGGGCTACCGGGATTTCGCTTCTGAGCCTCGCTGTAGTATTTTTTGGCACGGTTCAATTCTTTCTGCTCAAGATAAATATTCCCAATTTTCAGAAACGGAAAGTAATCGTCCGGCCGGATTTTAATGACCGCCTGATAGTCGTTTACGGCTGCCCTCCAATCACCCCGTTTTTCGTAAACGGCGGCCGCCTGAAGATGCGCCTGATTCCAGGCAATCCGGTGTCGGTCGTATTTCCACGCAATTTCTTCAATGGGGTCTTTCGGATTAATGTGAACCTCGCCTCGCTCAAATTCCCCTTTGAAAGGCCAGCCCGACATTAATTTTCGAATCCGCAATTCCCCGATCTTCAAATCCAGTGGGGTCACATGAGAAAGGCCGAGAATGACTGAATCCGGGGGAGCTTTTTTCCATTCAGACGCCGGGGCAATAAAATTGCTTTTTCTCAAGTATTGGCTAAAAGCCTTTGCCATCAGAAAATAGCCCTTGAAATTGGGATGCAGATGTTCAAAGATAAGCTCTTTTCCCGTGATGTGGTGCGGAGAATGCGCATCAAAAACAGAATCCATGGGAACGCAGGGCACCCCCATCTGTGCCGAGATTTTTTTGATGATCCGATTAAACTCTTCGCTGGCCCGAAAGCGCAATTCATCCAGATCGGCTGCACGGCGAAAATAGGTGTGGGCGCCCGTATCCTGATTTTGATTCAATAGCGCCTGCCCCATCTGATAGGCACAATCGGCATACGTACTGTCTGTTTTGTAGGCGTTCATAAATTCGCGAAAGGCGCCTGCAAAATCCCCGGCATTCAAACGAGCATTTCCCGCATTGTATGCCCGAATCCACGTCTGTTTGTGAGCCTCTTTTAATTTCGGATAAAATCCCGAAATAAAGGGCCTTAAATCCTTAAGATTACAAACAAGGGTACTGGTTAGAACGGGAATCCGGTGTTTTTGGGCGATTTGCACAATTTCTCTCAGATTGGCCCTAAAATTATTTCTGGCCGTAAAATAGTCGGGACTGTCGTAGGGAATCGCCTTTTTACGAACCACGTTGGCCATCAGGGTTTCGCCCGAGGCGCCCCGTGGAGGTTTGTGCACATATCTTTGGGCACGCGCAATGAGATCCCTCAGCAAAAGAAATGTCTTAAAATGCTTGAGTTTCAGATAGGCTTTGATGACAGCGCGGCTGCGACCCAGATATTCCGTTGAGCCCACCCCCAGAGCGCCGTAGAATTCATTGTGCCCCATGTAAATCAAAAACAGGTCGGGCTGATACCGAACAAGTTCCGGCATAAAATCCAGAACCGTGTAACTATTGACGGCTGATATCCCAAAATTGACCACTTCGATCGTTTTCTCGGGGAACAGTGCCTGAAGGCGATCTTCTAAAAGGCTGGAAACCCGTGCATTCAGTTCAAAAGGGAATCCGGCTGTGGTGGATCCGCCCAGAAAAAAAATACGAAAGGTATTCGGCGATTTTCGAACCGGGAACACTTCCTCAAAAAGCTGCGGGATGGCAATCTGGTTACTGGAAAAATACCGCTTCGCCACATTGGGATTAAGCTGGTAATACTCTCTTCCGCCGTAGTTTTTTTTCAGGACAAGCTTCAAGTTTCCACCGTAATGAGCCGCTCTCAAGCCCAATTCCAGAAAAACAAAAAACAAAACAGGAATCAGAAGTAAAAGGGCTGAAAAGACCCGCTTTTTTGAACGGCTTAATTCCGTTCCAACACGATGTTGCGTTTTGGCCGCTTGTTTTTTCTTTTTTGTACGTTTCATAATAGGGTGAATCCGGCAAATAGCCGGCGATTATGGCGTTTAATAAAAACTGGTAATTTTTATCTGTATTTTTTGCTTTTAATAACAAAAAAGGGAGGAAGCCCTTGCCTCCTCCCTCACTTCATTATTAGTTGCCTGCTCCTGTTCTTGAACACACAGCGATTCTATTTCATCAGCAACATTTTCTTGGTTGCCTTGAAGGAGCCCGCTTCCAGTTGATAAATGTACAGCCCGGAACCGACCGTTCGACCGAATTCATCCTTTCCATTCCAGGTTGCCTGATACGAACCCGCCGGCATCTTGGCATCGATCAAAGTTGCCACCTTCTGGCCCAACATATTGTAAACAGTCAGGCGGACGTGGGTTGTTTTCGGAAGTTCGTAGCTGATTTCCGTTGTCGGGTTAAACGGATTCGGATAGTTCTGATTCAGGGCGAATTTTGTCGGAATCAGGTTTTTCTTTGTCTCACGGACGGCCGTTGGATTTCTCAGGCTTCCAAATGTATCCAGCGGAGCCACATAGAAATTAGAGGTAATGGGAATAATCAGGCTGTGGTTTACACCAAAACCCGCTTCATTATCCAGATATGCCACACCACCGTTCAGTGTATCTACGCCATCTGCCACAATACCATATTTGTAGAGGAGCGCTGATTTCGAGCCCTGCGGAAAAGTGACCTGGGTTGTCCAGATGCCATCGCCTGCGGTTGCATCCCCTTTGGTGGTTCCGTCATCGTACAACCGCACCATCACGTTCACTGTGTCCTCGTAGGTCCAGGATCCTCCCCAGGCGCCCAGTTGGGGTTTGTCACCTTTCATCCAGACAGACTTAATATTGTGGAACGGCAGTCCATGGTAGGTTTCAGTAGCGCCGTTTACATCCACAGAAAATTGCACGGTAATGTCAAAGGGCAAATCCACTCCGGCATATCCAATGTTCGGCTTAATGGGATCCAAGACCAGGTCGGCGCCTGTGAAGGTGAATTTATGATTGCTTCCGCCTTCCCATCCGGCATCCAGGAAATGATCATGAGGAGCCGCACGAAACTTCCATTCCAGGTCCGTACCGGCGGCCGCTGTAATCGAAGCCGTCACCTTGTACAGAGCCGGATTAAACAGATCCCGTGACATCATGTAGTCCTTGGATTCTGCCCAGTTGTTGAAGGCGCCCACAACATACAGCGTGTCAGAAGCCGGATCAAACCAGCCCTTGCTCAGTAAATCGGACATATCCGCCTGGAAGGTGACATTCGCAGTTTGTCCTACCACAGTCTGATCATTGAAGAAAATCGTGGCCAGCGAATCGCCGCCTGCAACGGGCGTAAAGTGCCGATTATCAACCGATTCCCAGACACCGCCCTGGGTTTCAAAATTCACCCAGTTCGACGAATCTTCGATCACCAGTTTGTATTCCAAATCCTGTCCAATGGCGGCATCCGTTATGGGAATCGTTAACGAATACAGATTCGGACTTCCGGCCACGGGCCAGAAATGAAACTCATTTCCTTTCCATTCTTCGGCATTGGGATAGGCCTCATTTTCAAACGAACCCCGCATTACCAGAATATTCTTTGCGGGATCAAAATTTCCCAATTGTTCCTGAATACTCATGTCCACCGTAAAGGTGTGGGGATTTTTCAATTTTCGCAGTTCGCCAAACCGATCCATCGGAAGAACGGCATTGGGCGCAACATCGGGGATAATCGCACTGTGGTTTACGGCGAATCCTGCTTCATTGTCCAGATACGATACGCCTCCGTTTAGGGTATCTGTACTGTCCGCTACGATTCCGTATTTGTACAGAATGGCCGACATGGTTCCAGCCGGAAAGGTTACCTGGGCCGAATAGATCATGTCACCGGCCACTTTGTCTCCGCCGGTTGCACCGTCATCGTACATTTTCACCATGACATTTGCGGTGTCATCATTTGTCCAGCTTCCTCCCCAGGCTCCCAGCTCCGGTTTATCTCCCTTAATCCACACGCCTTTAATGTTGTGGAACAGGTTGTTGTGGTATGTCTCCGTGGCATTGCGAACATCCACCGTAAACTGCACCGTAACATCCTGGGAAAGGGGTGTTCCCGCATATCCAATATTCGGCTTAATGGGATCGAGCGTCAAGTCTGCTCCGGTAAATGTGAATTTATGATTGCTGCCACTTTCCCATCCGGCATCCAGAAAATGATCGTGGGGTGCTGCGCGGAATTTCCATTCCATATCGGTACCGGCAGCTGCTGTAATCGAGGCCGTCACTTTGTACAGGGCCGGATTAAATAAATCCCGTGACATCATGTAATCCTTGGACTCCGCCCAGTTATTGAAGGCACCCACCACATATAATGTATCTGCAGCCGGATCAAACCAGCCCTTGCTCAGCAAATCCGACATGTCGGCCTGAAAGGTAACATTCGCCGTTTGACCCACTACACTTTGATCATTGAAATATACGACATCCAGAACCTGGCCGCCGGAAACGACCGTGAAACTCCTATTTCCGACGCTCTCCCAAACGCCGCCTTGCGTCGATGTATCGGCCGCATTAGCCGCATCTTCGATGACATATTTGAATTCATATGTATTGCCAACCGCCGCATCCGGCATATTGACCTGCAAGGTGTAAACATCGGGAGTACTGCTTTCCGTTAATTGAAAATGGTTGCCCTTCCAATCGTGCATGGTTGGATCGGCCACACTCTCAAAACTGCCCCGGACGACCAGAATTTGGGAAGCCGGATCAAAATTGCCCAGCTGTTTTTGGACACTCATGTTTACCTGAAATGTCACCGGGTTTTGAGCCAGCGCCAGGCCAGTTGTCAAAAGAAAAGCCGTTGCAATGGCCAAAACACTCAATAAACCTTTTTTCATTTTAAACCCTCCTTCATTTGATGAACATAAACTATTGACAACCTTCTTCTCTTTGCAAACCGAACGCTATCACCTCCTTTTTAAAAACTTAGCAAGATGGAAAATTTATTGACACGGGTCAACCGCCCAAAGCTCTGATAGGCATAGTCAACCTGCAGATTCAAAGTCCCCACAATTCTCCTCTGAAAACCCGCTCCAAAAGTTAACCCCTGTTCACTGTCCCGGGAGAATAATTCCTTATAGCCGGCACGCAGTGCGATCATATTATGAAAAAGATATTCCGCACCCATATTCATGCTTTCCACATTGTCACTGGGATGCAGCGCATCCAACGCCAGAACGAGACTGTGATTTCTGAAATCCTGAAGCGCATCGTATGAAATACCCACCCGGAACATGAGGGGCAAATCATAAGAATCCGTTTGTAAATCAGCATTCAAATTGGGATTATTCCCGTAACGGGTGGGATCGATGTCATGCTGAACAAGAAGGTCCTGGCCGGTCATGTGCATTTTTGTTCCAAAGTTGGAAATATTCATTCCGATCATCAAATTCCGCCACTGGGTTCGGTACAACGTCCCAATATCGATTGCCACTCCATTGGCCGCGGAATTCATGATGTGTTCCCGAATATACTTTCCTGTAAATCCAATCGAGAAGCGATCGGTTAACATTTTACTGTAAGTAATGCCGATCGCATAACTCCCGGCGCTGAAGGTTTCTCCGGTGCCTTCCGGTTGAAGTTCGGTTGTTCGCTCCATATCGCCCATGCTCAAAACTGTGGCACTGGCCCCCACATTGCCCATCTCCCCCAGATTCAGGACGACCCCCGCAAAATCGAAGTTGATGCCTGCCAGCCATTGGGAATGGTTAAAAATCGCCTGATTATTCTTAATCACCGCGATTCCTCCGGGGTTCCAATACAAACCCGAGGCATCGTTTGCGATGGCCACAAAGGCACCGCCCATGGCGATTGCCCGGGAACCCACCCCGATATTTAGAAACGGGGCGGCCGTGGTTCCAACCTTCGTCACATTTTGACCCCACGATACGGATACCAGAAAACTTAGCAAAAGCACTGAAAATAGGAGTTTTTTCATCTCTCAGTCCTCAAATCGATCAAATCACATAAAATTATGAAAATTACTCTCAATCACTTTACCTATTTGGCCCTGCAAAACCGTCTGGCCTGCCTGCCGGTTTTTTCCGGAGTACAACGCGCGGCCGGCTCATAAACCGTGCCGGGCCGTCCTTTTAGGAGAACCTATTTTATCACGGCAAACTTGCCAATTTTTTCACCGATTGCCTTACCCGATGCATCCCGGGCTTCGATGTGGTAAATATAAACCCCGTAGGCGATATCCAGATTATCTTTTGTCAGCATATTCCAAATCGCCGTGCCATCGTAAATGGATGAATTGTGTTCAAGGGTTGCCACCAAATCGCCGCGAACCGTGTAGATTCGAATAGTTGCCTGCGGAGGCAGATGCGTAAAATGCAACTCACGGGGTCCGCGTCCACTGGAGTAGGGATTGGGTGGTTCCCAGGTCGCCCCCACAATATAGGGATTGGGCACCACTTTTATTCGATCCAGAGACGAATCCGTTGCAGCCACCCGATAATTCACCTTGGGTGCCTGCGAGGTCAGCACAAAGGAGTCGCCGGGTTGAAACGGCTTGCTGGTCCGAATTCGAAGCGTATCGCCGGTTCCCGGAAGATGAGCGGTACTGTCATTTCCCGTAATCGAAAGCGACCAGGTAATAAATGTGGTATCCGGTTTTTGTTCAAAGAAAACCACATTATCCAGATTCGAAAAATAGCCCGCCGGAATAAATGAAGGCCGGAAGGGATTGTCGATAAATGCGTAGTGCAATGTATCGCCCGTATTGGGATCCAGTGCAATAAAATTCGTGGGTTGGGACGGAATCTGTATGGGTACGCCATTCTGATAAACCGTTAAGGGATCCGATTTTCCAATAAGATCGTCCGAAAAAATAAGCTCGTAATCCCGGGGATAATCCACGCCTCTGGGTTGAATTCCCGAAAACTCAAACGGCGCAAACGTAACCACGTATGCGGTATCCGGGTAGGGAAACCACCCGGAGTACTTCTTGATTTTCCGAATCTTCCAGCTATTTTTTACGGTAAGCTGAAATCCGTCGAAAAAGTCCCTGCCTTCCAGATCCCGGGTTCGATCAATGATGGTATCGCCGTCGGTGCTTACCACCAGAAAGGGTACATTCAGCAGGGTATCCGGCTTGGTGGGATCCGTTATGTTAATAACAGCATAATTTGACGCCTTTGGCACCACACCACTGCTTTTTCCGATAAAAACAATTTTGTAGGTGTTATCATTCTTCAGGCGCGTCGGATCGATTACTTTAACGTACACATGCCCCGTTCCCTTGGTTCCCGGCGAGGGCGTCAATTCCTTTTCATCGGCTGACGGCCCTTCGTAGCCTGCAACGGGCGCTTCCGGACGAACAACCGCCACATTCGTTCCCTTGGATTCTACCAGACCGGAAGCCCCAATCACAATTGATTTGGAGGTTTCCGTGGGAGGAATCCCATTTTCCGGATCGCCGTGATCGTAGGCCGTGACCGCATAATAATAGGTAAAGCCATTCTTGGCCGTTGTATCCACAAAGGAGTGACGAAGTCCCGTATTTTTACCCAGAAAAAACTCCACGCCGTTCACCGGGACCTGTGCGAATCCCTGGTACGCATCCACCAGATCGAATTGCGCCATGGGTTTTAGATAGGTTTTCGAGCCGTAACCGTCCGTAATCGCAATCGGATCGTTAAAGCTGGGATCGGAGGACCGGTAAATCCGGTAACCCTCAAAATCGTAACCGGAGATGGGGTCTTTGGAAATTTCCGCTTTATCATCCCAATAAAGGGTGACTTTATTGTCGCCCGGAACAGCCGTTAATGTGGGAATGTACGGGGCCTTGGCAAAATTGTAGTTGTTGGCGTAAGCCTCTTTCACCCATTTGGTATTCCGAAGCAGTTCGTCGTGGTTCCAGCCAAAAACCATTGCCATGGAAAACCGCTCGATCTGCTGGGGTTTGATGGGAAAATAACCGGACGCAAACATGAAATCCGCATCCGCATTTTGTAAGGCCGCATTCAAATAGCCCGGTGTTGAATATTTCCAGATCTTCTCGTCATCACTCAGAGGCACAAAACTAAAGGGCTTGAAATTGAAGAAGCTCGTCAGTCCGATCATATCCGATTCGTTGATATCGGTTTTATCGATGTGCGGTTCGCCCGGTTCATGAGTGTCCACCAGTACGCCGTTGGGCCCGGGCTGCCATCCCGACGTGGGTTTTCCATCCCCTTCACCAAAATCACCCGTGTTGGGAACGCCATCCAGTCCCACATCATCCGTCAGGGGATCCCAATTGCCGTCGTTGTCGATCCCGTCATCCCGGCGTTCATCAATCATGGGATTGTCCAACCCCTCCCCCGTAAAGTAATCCTTGTATTTTAATCCCACGTACAGGTAATTTTGCTGATAGGTTCCGGGAGCAATTTCAATTTTGCTGCCGTCATTTTCATCAATCAGACCGTTGAGATTATCATCAAAATTATTGTTTGGAATTTCCTCCAGCATTTGTCCGGGTTTAAAAACATGCTTCTTTCCCCCGAAAAGAATTACCAGACTGTCTTCCGGCATGGTTGTCACGGTTCGTTTGTAGGTTTTGTAATCGATGACGACAATCTGGTCGCCGGCGGCTACTGAAAAGGGATCAAACATGGCCGTTGTGATGGTAGGCCCGGGGCCGTTCTTACCGTCGTCATCATTGTCGATTCCATCGTACGGGTTGCCGGGGCTCTCCAAAAAGGCATACCCGAGCCAGGCAACCGGTGTCCAGCCGGTGTCGCCGGTGTTGTCAAAATCCCAGGAATAGGCCAGATCGTTGTCCAGATCGTATGCGGCACAATCGTCACCGTAATCCCCGTTCCCTTTTTCGGAATGGCCAATCATATTTCCGATCATCATCCCAAAAACCATCTTATCGTAGGAGGTTGTACCGATGTTTTTAATATCGTACAGCCAGAAAAGGGCATCCTGAACCAGGGCATTGGACCACTGCATGCCGCGTGCCGTTACTTTCATTCCCAATCCGCGGCGCGTGGTATCCGTGGAATCGGGATAGAAGGCAAATTCCCGATCATTGTAATCATCCATTACAAAATAGCTTTCCTGATCGGCGTTGAAGATATTCTTCCCGAAATAGCCGTCCCAGGAACCGGGCCATCCCGGATCGGTGGGGTCGTCCATTTTATCGGGCCAGAAAGCCGGCCAAGACCACTTCAGCTGACTCATGGCCACGCTGTTGGAGTCGGGGTTGGTGTAGCCCGGCAGAGGCATCCAGGTGTACCATTCGCCACCCGGGCCCCGCTGTCCGGTTCGTGCACCTGCTTCGGGACCGTCCGGCGTAACCACAATGTGTTTGAGCGCACCGTGAACATCCCGAACTTCGGATCCCACGTAAAGACAGGCATCGCCCACATATGTGTGACCCGAGTTAATCGGAAACTCCACGCCATAATCGGACGGAGAATTCGTTTTTCGCCCGATAAAACCGGTGTTATAAAAGGTTGTGCGGATCTGATTTCCGGAATGGACGCCCTTTTTTCGTTCCTTTAATTCGCCATGGGGTTTTTCCTGTGCCCACACCACAGCAGACCCTATCAAAAAGATACCAATGCATGCAAATCCCAACAATCGTTTCATAATTTCACTCTATTTTATGATTCTTCAGATTAAAAACTAATCGCAACACCTAATTGAATTTTTCTCGGATGCGTGTACCAATCGGGATGGGTAAACACCTCTTTAATACTTCCCACCCGTTCAGGTGATTTGGAAATGTACAACATTTCCGGTGTATAATTCGGCTTTCCCGTATCCGAATAGACATTCGTGGCATTCATCCGATCAAATAAATTGTAGATATTGGCAAACAGAGAAATGGTTTGACGGTTGATTGTAAAATTGCGATTCAAATAAAGATCGAATGTCAGAATATTGGGTTTTCTGGCGCTGTTGTCGCGCAACCCGGAAAACGCACTTGCCCCCACGATGGTCCCTTTCCGGAAGGTGGGCGTGTAGGGTAATCCGGTGTAAAACCGGCCCAAAAGGCTGACCCACCAGGTTTTATCCCCAACGCCTATGTTGGCATTTAGCGTGTGGCGTTGATCCCAGTTCAGCGGAATCATCTGAAGACGCGGCGCCTTCTTGGCCCGAAGCTCATTAAAGGCATCGTTCGGATTAGAATAGGTTCCTTCTGCAATCATAAAGGAATAGTCCACGGAAGCGGAAAAATGATTGGAATATCGTTTATCCAGCGAAATCGTAATGCCACGGACATTGGAGTAATCTTTGTTTTCATATTTGGAATACCAGACACCCGGGATGGCCACCTCAATGGGCGGGCTGGTTCCAACCCAGTCCCGAACATCCCGATAAAAGAGGGTGGCGTCTATCACCACATTCTTGACGATCTCCTGCTGCAACCCGATCTCATATTGAACCGTCCGCTGCGCATCCAGATCGGGATTTCCGACAATGGTGCTTCCCGACGATTGCGTGACCTTATATCCGGGATTCGCGTACAGATATTCAAAAAGCGGCATCTGGAAAAAATGACCGTAGGAAAAGTGAATGACCCCGCGGTCGGTAATCGGATAGGCAATTGCCAGACGGGGACTGATTTGCATTTTCGGCTTCACATCTTTGTACCAGAAGCTCTCTCGTTCGGCCAGTGTATAGGGAATCAGAGCCGAATCGGGAACACCCGGTGCATAATTCTTATAGCGGTGTCGCGCCTTCGCCGGGAAATAAATATCCGGATCACTGGGGTCGGCAAGAATTTTCGCATCGGCAAAGAACATGTCATAGCGAAGGCCAATATTCATGATGATGCTTTTTAGTTCGATCTTATCCTGAGCATATACAGAAAACTCATAGGGATGATGGGTGTACACATCGTGGTAAGGCGTTGTCACACTGGGAACAGAGGGTTCAAAGGGACGAACTTCTTCATTGCCCACACGTTTCGGCTGAATACGGAACCAGTCATATTTCAATTCGTACCGCCGAAGTTCAAACCCCGACTTTACTTCATGTCTGGAGTTGACCTGACTGGTAATATCAAATTTGGCCACCCAATAGCCCGTGCTTCGCTTGAAATGATCCATCTGCGTACCTGCGCGTGCCAAACTATAGGACACCGGCGGATTCAGAGAATCGGGATGCACGTAGCCATGCGGATTCTTTGGGTTGATGTAATAAACGGTGGAATCTTTGGGGTCGCGGATGTAATCCGGTGTATCCAGTGGGTTTTTGTAAACGTAATGCTTGTATTCATGAAAAAAATTGGTCACACGAAGCGTGTAAAATGTGGAGGGTGAAAGCACGTGATCCAATGCAAACTGATGGGTCAAGCTGTTCTCAAACCGCTTGTAATCTCCCTCAGGATTGTATTTAAAATATTGATTGTAGTTTTTGAAATCGTGGCCGTTGAGAAATATTTGATAATTTAATTTGAGGGAAGGGGTTATTTTAAAGGTTAATTTGGTTTGAATGATATACCGTTTGTCAAAATTCATGGGAACCCAGCTGCTATCTCCCGGCAACCCCTGCGGCAAATACACCCGCCTCCCGTAAAGCCAGCCATCATCGTAAAAATGGCGGCCCATTGTAAAAAACAACACTTTCTTTTTGGTGAATGGAACCGGCCCGCTGGCTGACGCCTGAAGGTTATGAATGCTGAGCGGATTAATATCCTCCAGATGGTTGAAGGTTTGCGTGTGTTTGGTCACGTAATCGCCAAGGTAGGACTTTACCTGCCCCTGATAGTGATCGGAACCTTCCTTTGTGACAATATTGACAATTCCCGACATCGCCTGACCATATTCCGCATTGAAGGTCCCGCTAATAACCTGCATCTCTTTGATGGAGCTGTTGTCCACCTGAATCCCAAGATCACCCGAATAGACGTCGGTTGCGGCCACACCGTCAATCCAGTAAGCCACTTCCCCGGAACGCCCGCCTCTGATGTGAAGTCCGCCGTAACTATCCTTGACCAAACCCGCCTGAATCTGCAGCACATCGCTCAGTTCCTGCGCCGGGAGACTTTTAATCTGGTCGGCTCCAACAGCGGCCATCGAATACGTCATGTCTTTTTGTACCGCGGGACGCTCGGCGACAATGGTTACGGCCTTTGCAGCCTGTAATACGGTAGAACGCAGCTGGAAATTAATTGTGGTGGTCTGATCAATATTAACTCTGACATTTTCTTTGCGGACAGGAACATAGCCAATCATCTGCGCCTTAACGGTGTACACACCCGGAGGGATATTCAGAATAAAATATTCCCCTTTTAAGTTCGTTGCCGCTCCCATGGTGGTACCTTCAATAATCACGTTGACACCCGGAAGGGGCTCTTTGGAATCGGCGTCTATGATTTTACCCGCAATTTTGCCGCGTGTACCCGCCCAGGAGAATTCCCCAATACCGAGCACTGCAATCATAACTGCCCAAACTATCAATCGTCTCTTCATAAATCATTCCTACATTTTTGAAATAGAATTTGGGGGGAAATCAAAAAAAGACAAGGAACAAAATTAGTCACTCATAATAGAGTTACAAATCCAATTTAAGTATTATTAGGGAGTTTGTCAAGGAAAAATTTGCGTGAGATTAATTTTTTTTAAGATTTTTGTGAGGAATGAATAAGACGAACGATTGCCTGCACATTTTGGGGCCTATTTAAAGAGGCATGTTTTAACTTACACAGACTTAAACCGGGTGGCTAAGCGCCAACACGCGTCAAGTGAGCACGGACTACCTGCACCGCCGGTTCTCAAATGATTGTTCGTCCGCTGATCCCCCAAGTGACTCGGCGAAAGGCGGACAATATCGGAATGGCCAAAAGGCAGCCACCCGGTTTTCTTTTACCTGATGTTTTGACAACGGATGATTGGATCTCTCCGCAGCCTCTATTTTTTCAGAGCCTTCAGCCCGATATTGGCAGCAATGAGCACGGGATCCCAAACCGGAGCAAACGGCGGTGCGTACGAGAGATCCAAACGGGAAATCTGCTCCACCGTATTTCTATTGTACAGGGCAGTCGCAAAAATATCAATTCGTTTTGAAACACCCTGTTGTCCCACCATCATGGCACCCAAAAGCCGCCCGTCATCCTTGTTCATCACCAGTTTAATCGTGATCGGCGAAGCCCCGGGATAATAACCCGCGCAGCATCGATCGGTGATGGTGGCCGTGACAAAATTAAAGCCTTCCCTTTCTGCTTCAGCAGAGCTCAAGCCGGTGCGGGCTACTTCCAGGTTAAACGTCTTAAAAACGGCTGTGCCCACAATTCCCCCGAAAACACCGTGTCCGCCCGCGGCATTTTCTCCGGCTACCCTCCCCTGCTTGTTGGCCGTAGGGCCAAGGGGAATGTAGGCCGGTTTTCCCGTAACCAGATGCCTTGCTTCGGCGCAATCGCCTCCGGCATAAATATCTTCCACACTGGTTTCCTGTTTTTCATTGACGGCGATTGCCCCCGTCGGTCCTAACCGAATACCGGCAGCCTCGGCAAATTTCACGTGGGGTTTGATGCCCGTGGCAACCAGTACCAAATCCGCTTCAAAACGGGAGCCATCCTCCAAAACCACGGCTTTTACCTCACCCGCACCATTGCCTTCGAATGCACGAACCGTTTGGTTCTTAAAAAGTTTGGCCTTGTTTCGTTCTAATTCGGCTTCAACGACGTCGTTAATTTCCGCATCCATTGTTCCCAAAATTGAGGGCAGTTTTTCAATAATCGTCACATCCAGGCCGCGCGTGTGAAAAGCCTCGGCCATCTCCAACCCGATGTATCCAGCCCCGATAATGACGGCCTTTTTGGGAACTCCCGTGTTAATGTACGATTTGAGAGCCACGCCGTCGTTCAACGTCCGAAGCACGTACACGTGTTTTAGGTCGATACCCGGAATAGGCGGCCGGGCGGCTCCGGCTCCGGTAGCCACCACCAACTTATCGTAATCAAAGGTTACTTCTTCGTGTGTCTCATGATTAACGGCTTTCACCCTTTTTGCCTGAGGATTAATTTCCACGGCCTCATGGAAAAGGCGCACGTCGATTCCCCGCTTTTCACGGGCTACTTTGGGTGGAATAATAATCAGCTTGTTGTGATCTTTAATCATATCTGAAATGTAGTAAGGTAATCCGCAGGAACCGTAGGAAATATATTCCGTCTTTTCCAGAACAATCACGTCCATTTCCGGCTTCCGGCGTTTGGCCCGGCTGGCGGCGCTCATTCCGGCCGCCACGCCCCCGATAATGAGTAAGCGCTCTTTCTTTGCCACATTGTCCTCCTTTGTTCAAAACGGTTGTTGATGAACTCGCCCTGCCTTAATTTTAAAATATAGCCCATTCCCCCCAAAAAAACAAGGTGAAATCCATTTCACAAGCGCAGCCTTTAAAACGCGGAATAACCGGTCGATTTTTCCAGGAGCGGCTCTTTCCCCCGTGTCCCATTTCAGTCCGTAGTCAAATCAAAAAATCCAAAAAATTCCTTTGATTTTTCAACACAAATGATTATTTTTTGATCGAGCAGATATCTCCCAACACCCTACAATTTGGAGGTTCCACTAATGAAATACAGAAATTTTTTATTGATTTTTCTGGCGATTGCGGTCGTATTTTTTGGAGAAAGCTGCTCCAAATCCATTCGGAAAACGACGGCCACCGCAAACCCGTCCCTTTCAATTGAAGCACGTGTGAACATGCTTCTGCAGCAAATGACCCTTGAGGAAAAGATCAGGCTTTTGGGAGGAACCGGATTCACCACCCAGCCTATCAAGCGCCTTGGCATTCCGGCCATGAAAATGTGCGACGGGCCGCTGGGTTCCCGAATGAAAATTACAAAAAACGGCGTGGAAGGCGGCGGGGTAGCAACCAATTTTTCAGCCCCCATTGCCATGGCGGCCACTTGGGATGACGCCCTCATCCGGCAGGTTGGCCGGGCCATTGGGGCAGAAACCCGCGCCAAGGGATTTGACGTGATTCTGGCCCCCTGCATTAATATTGCCCGTGTGCCGGTGGGAGGACGCACATTTGAGGCTTTCGGGGAAGACCCGTTCCTGGTTTCGCGAATGACCGTGGCTTACGTCAGGGGGGTTCAAAGTCAACGTGTGGTGGCCACCACCAAACACTACGTCGCGAACAACCAGGAGAAATACCGAACCCTCGCCAGTTCGAATGTAAGCGAACGCGCGCTGCGGGAAATCTACTTTCCGGCGTTTAAGGCCGCCGTTCAGGAGGCCGGCACGCGCGCGATTATGGCCTCCTACAACAGAATTAACGGCGACTACGCCTGCGCGAATCATTATCTTCTGACCGATGTTTTAAAAAATGAATGGGGATTTACCGGCCTGGTGATGTCCGATTGGGGTGCCGTGCACAGCACGATTAAAACCGCCAATGCGGGTCTGGACCTTGAAATGCCGCGGGGCCGGTTTTTTAATCAGAAGCTCCTTGAAGCTGTAAAAACCGGGCAGGTTAAAGAAGGCACAATTGATGAAAAAGTCCGGCGGATTTTGCGGGTGGAGTTTGAAGCCGGTCTCTTTGACCACCCGCCTAAAACCTACCCGTCGAGCGTGGATACGGCCAGCCACGATTCCCTGGCTCTGAAGGTTGCCCGCGAGGCGATTGTCCTTCTCAAAAATACGGGACACATTCTGCCTCTCAACCGGAAGTCCCTGCATACCCTCGCCGTCATCGGTCCCAATGCCGGAGTGGCCATTATCAGCGGTGGGGGCAGCGCTTACCTGGAATCCTATAAAAAAGTTTCCCCTCTGGAAGGCATTCGGAAAAAGGTGGGAAATCAAATTGCCGTGGCCTACGCGCCCGGAGCCCGGTTAAAAACAGGGGCACTCCCCCCTATTCCTTCAGGCGACCTACGCCCTCCCGGATCAAATCAAAACATACACGGCCTTTTGGGCCAATATTTTAATAATCCGAACCTGGAAGGAAGACCCGCTTTGACGCGGATTGATTCAACCGTTTATTTCAACTGGCACGGCAGGTCGCCCGATCCGGTTATTCACCCCGATAATTTCTCGGCCCGCTGGACCGGATTCTACGTTCCCTCCGCTTCGGGCACATTCCAGATCGGTGTAAGCAGCGACGACGGGTTCCGGCTCTTTGTGAACGGTAAACTCTTTCTTGAGGATTGGAGCGATCACGGCCGCGAATTGAAGGCAAAACCCATCCGATTAGAAAAGGGAAAAGCAGTCGCCCTTCGGTTGGAATACTATGAACGCCGGGGAGGAGCGTCGGTGCAATTGGGAATTTCAATGAGAACACCGGAAAAGGATTTACGCGAAGCGGTGCGGCTCGCAAAAAAATCCGATGCCGTAATTCTCTGCGTGGGCCTGAACCGGAATCTGGAAGGCGAAGGCCATGACCGTACCACGTTAGATCTTCCGGCTGATCAGGAGCGTCTTATCCGGGCGGTGAGCGCCGTCAACCCAAAAACGGTGGTTGTTCTGAACAACGGCACCCCCGTGACAATGTCCCATTGGCTGAACCGCGTGCCCGCTGTTCTGGAAGCCTGGTACACGGGTCAGGAAACCGGTACGGCTCTGGCCGATATTATTTTCGGTGATGTGACTCCCTCCGGAAAACTGCCGCTCACGTTTCCAAAATCCTGGGCGGACTGCCCCGTTGCCAAAACGTATCCGGGAACAGAAAAGGCAACGGACTACAGCGAGGGCATTTACGTGGGGTACCGCTATTACGATTCCAGGCATATTGAGCCGCTTTTTCCATTTGGATACGGTCTGTCGTATACAACATTTGATTACAGCAACCTGGAAATAACCCCGGCCACCCTCGGCACAGCCGACACTCTTCATGTGCATCTGACGGTTACAAACAGCGGTCCATTCGCAGGAGATGACATTGTACAGCTTTATGTTCATCAAAACAATCCGGAATTAGACCGTCCGCCGAAAGAACTAAAGGCCTTCACGCGTGTCCACTTGGACCCCGGACAAAGCAGGATCGTTTCTTTTCAATTGCAGGCGCGCCGCCTGGGCTATTTTCATCCGGGAAAAAAGGCCTGGGTTGTGGAACCGGGAAGCTATGAAATACAGATCGGAAAATCTTCCAGAGACATTCAGTTGACCGGTGAGCTGGTTGTAAAATAAAACGTCCAATGCGACCCAAACCTTGCGAAGGTATCAACCCTTTGCAAGGTTTATTTGTTTGAAAAGTGAATTATATCTTGACTTATAATGAGAATTATTGTAATTTAACTAAGCATTTTTAAACCCGTTTCAAATGCGGGTCTTGTACAATCATTTTGACGGTTTTCTAAGGGACAATCATCCCAAACGTGTTGGATGAGCCCACTCAAAAAACGATGCATGACGCAAATGGCGCTCATTTAATTTCAATAAAATCAATTCGTGAAAATTGTGAAATTAGCGGGCAACGGCTTTTTTGGAGCAGACGCCTGGATTATGGACGACGTTTTCATTAACAAAATATCGGATTAGAAATGAAATTAAGATTACCAAGCTCAACCCAAAACTGGGTCTCGCTTATTGGTGCAACCATTGCCTTAATTAGTCTTTTCCTAATTATTTTCCTTTTTGTCCTGTCTTTGTTGTTTGGGCAGGGGGGGCTCTATCTGGGTCTGGTCGCCTATATTCTTCTTCCGGCCGTACTGATTTTCGGGCTGCTGCTCATTCCTTTGGGAATGATCATTCGTACCATTCAGATGCGGGGAAAGGAAAAAGTAAAATCGGCCTGGCCGGTGATCGATCTGGGAGACCCCAAACACCGAAATGCCTTTTTTATTTTTTCAATCGGAACCACGATTTTTCTCTTTTTATCGGCTATCGGAAATTACGAAGCGTTCCACTATACAGAAACGGTTCAATTTTGCGGGACGCTGTGTCATAAAATTATGCATCCTGAATACACAGCTTACCAACATTCACCGCATGCAAAAGTGCCCTGTGTTTCCTGCCATGTGGGGCCGGGTGCCAGCTGGTTTGTGCGTTCAAAGCTCTCCGGTCTGCATCAGGTTTACGCCGCCGTTACAAAGACCTACCCCAGGCCGATTACCACGCCGATTAAGAATTTGAGACCGGCGCGTGTTGTGTGTGAGCAGTGTCACTGGCCTCAAAAGTTTTATTCCAGAACCCTGCGCCTCGAAACCCACTATCTCCCGGACGAAAACAATACCCGGTGGGACATTCGGCTTATTATGAAAATTGGAGCCCAAAACTCCGCCCATGGGTTAAGAGAGGGCATCCATTGGCACATTAATCCCAAGGTAAAAATCCAATATATTGCCACCAATCACAAACGAACAGATATCCCCTGGGTCCGGTACATCAACACAGAAACCGGGGATACAACGGTTTATGAGAATCCGGAAAATCCCCTCACTCAGGGTCAATTGGATACATTACATATTCGAACAATGGATTGTATCGATTGTCATACGCGGCCTTCTCACGATTATCAATCCCCGTCTCACTTCCTGAACATGGCCATGGCCAGCGGACAGATTTCACCCAGGCTGCCCAATATCAAAAGTGAGTCCTTGAGTCTATTTGATAATGATTTCTCCACAATGGATTCCATGCTCCAAACCATCCAAACAGAACTGACCCGCTATTATTCCGAAAACTACCCAAAAATCTTTGTGTCAAAAAGGGCCCAGATCGATACGGCTATTCAGGCAATTCAAAAACTGAGTGCCCGCAACATTTTCCCCTATATGAAAGTGCGCTGGGATACCCATGTAAACAATATCGGACATCTGGAATTTAAGGGCTGTTTCCGCTGCCACAACGGGAAACATGTGAGCAAACAAGGGGAGATCATTTCAAGGAAATGTGATCTCTGCCACTTAATCAATGCACAGGGAACACCCGAAAAAATGGAATCGTCCGAAGTTAATCACTCCCTTGAGTTTAAACACCCGGTTGATATCGACCAGGCCTGGAAAGACATGCTCTGCAGTGACTGTCACACCGGATTGAATCCCTGATCGGGACTCACATTATAATAAACATCCGGTGTATGCACGTTTCAGTATTTTCTTTACTGATGGTACGTACAGCCATAATCGGGTGTAAACGGATACGCCTTCCCTCCACCATGTTTCCCCTGCGATGCCATTTTGGAACAACTACAACCCCAAGCAAGAAGCGAAATGGGCAATAAACGGATTCTGAAATTGGGGCCTGTATTTTTTTAATTTTGACACTTTTCTATTGACTTTTAATGAGAATTATTATATTTTTCAAATGTAATCAATAATCATTCTCCATTAAGGTTTGGTGATTTTATGCCCACAAAAAAAGAAATCGCCATTTGCATTCAGAAATGCCGTGAAAATGGCTTGAAGGCCACCTTTCAACGGCTTTTAATATACAACGAATGGGTACATTTCGAATGGCCATCCTTGGCCGGAACAGGTTTCGCACCGCGTAAAAAAATTCCCACCCAGCCTTTCACCGTCAACGGTTTACAAAGCGTTCGATACCTTTTGTTCAGTCGGGCGGGTGGCAAAAATCACCTGTTTAAATTGCACAAGCAGCTATTGCCAAACCAATACAAGTCAACTTCATCAGCTTATCTGCAAGAACTGTCACAAAATCGAGGATATCTATTCGAAACGGCTGGATATTCTCCGCATACCCCAAGCTCTAATCAAAGAAAACAAACTCAGCGGGGTGAGTCTGAATTTGGAAGGCATCCGTAAGGAATGCCAGAACACAAAATAATTCTTTTAATTACTTAATTCGTTTCGCAGATTGATTTCTCATTGCCGATTCTATTGATTCGGCCATTGATTTTTCTGCATGCAAAATCGAGAATCAGCGCCACCATGGTATCCAAATCTTTATAAAATAGGGTTAAGGATTAAAGGAGGTGATTGCCTATGATTGTATTCCCGGGAAAATAAACCATTCTTGCTTAATGTGATGACCCATATTCAAGAAATCACAAATAAGGAGTAAAAAAAATGAGAAAAGTGTTACTATGTTTTGGCAGTGCGCTTTTATGGTTCGGCATTTCATTTTCTGCGGTTTACGCACAAACGCCAAAAGCGCAAATCAGGATTGAATCGCTCAGCCCAATTCAATTGGCAGAGCGCAATTGGACCACGTCGCCTTCCAGTGGACTAAGCAATGTCGGAAAAGGAGAATTGATTTATCTCTCAGGGCATAACCTCTCCTCCGAGCCTGTTGTCGCTTTTAGCTGGTCGTTTCAAAGCCTGCCTGCAGGCTCGAACGCAACGCTTGATAGTACGAATACACAATGGACCACGTTTCGTCCAGATACGACCGGACAGTTTGTCGTCAAGCTGGAAATTACAACGGCATCGGGAACGGCCGATACCACCGTCACTATTACAAGTGCCAAATATGTCGGTGTGGGAGGCATTGCGGGATTGCCATCCGACCCGTCGAAGGGGCAGTGTTCGTTGTGCCATTCGGGAAAAACAGCGGAATGGCAAGGAACGGGCCATGCGACGATGTTTCAAGAGGCAATTGACGGCCAAAAAAGCAGTCATTATGCCGGATATTGCATTGAATGCCATACCGTAGGTTACGATACGGATTCCACGGCCGTTAACGGTGGATTTGACGATGTGGCAAAAGAACTCGGGTGGACTTTCCCAGCGGTGTTACAGGCGGGCAATTGGGATTCCCTTGTTACCAACTATCCGGATCTTGCCCAGAAGGCGAATATCCAGTGTGAAAATTGCCACGGACCGGGAAGCCTTCACAAGGGAAATACAAGTAATATTGCCGTTTCGCTCAGGGAAGGCGTCTGCGCTAAATGCCACGGTGAAGAGCCCTACCATCGGAGATCACTCCAGTGGAGCCGGTCGGCTCACGCCGTTGGGGTTTCCTTTGCCGCAAATCGGGAAGGTTGTGCAGAATGCCATTCGGGATACGGATTTATTCATAAAATTGACCCCAATAGTGCACTGGAAAAAACAACCGGTTTTCCGCAAACCACTTGCGCTGTCTGTCATGATCCGCACAGTGCCGACGTCGAGCATCAATTGCGAACGGAAGCGGATGTCACTTTAAAGAATGGCGATGTGATTTCTTTCGGCGGCGCCGGCAAACTCTGTATGAATTGCCATCACGCCAGACAGGATGCAGCGACTTATTCAAATGCCTACCATCCCCATTACGGACCCCACCACAGCCCGCAGGCCGATATGCTGGCCGGTACGAATGCCGTTACCTTCGGAATGAATATTCCCAGTTCCAACCACAAAAATGTGGTCAAAGATGCCTGTGTCACCTGCCACATGGGAGCAACTCCCGCGACCGGAAAACCCGGACATGATTATGTCGGCGCCCACACATTTGCCATGCACTGGACCAATCCTCAGGATTCCACCCAAGAGGTTGACAATGTGGCACCCTGCCAGACATGCCACGGCAACATCACTTCTTTTGACGATATCATGGCGAAAAAAGACTATGATGGTGACGGCACCATTGAAAGTGCCCAGGACGAAGTCGCCGGTTTGCTGGATGAGGTGGGAAAACTTTTACCGCCACTGGGCGACCCAAAGGTGGTTGAATCGTCGGCGTATACTCCCGTGCAGTTAAAAGCCGCCTATAATTATGAATTTGTAAAGAATGACGGTAGTTACGGCATTCACAACTTTCAATATGCCGTGAATCTATTGAAAGCCTCTTATGAAGCCCTGACCACAGGCAATATTGGGGCAGGAACGATTGTATCGATCACGGATGTACCGAATGACCAGGGCAAAAAGGTACGTGTGGTCTGGACAAAATTCGGCGGCGACGGGATTGGTGTCAATCCTATTCAGCAATATGTCCTCTGGCGCCGCGTGGACGACCGGACAAATGGAACAAACGGGAAAGAAATTCCTGTTTATGAATCCCTCGAATCGGTTCCGCTAAATTTGATCACGACCCTGCCCGGGGCACGCGTTATGATTAACGGGCAGCTCTGGGATTTTGCGGGCAGCGTACCCGCATCCGCACAAAAAACATACAGTGCGATTGCACCCACTTTATTTGATTCAACAAAAACCAAAGGCATGTACTGGTCCGTATTTCGAATATCCGGTTTAACCAAAATTCCTGCCGTTTACACGACTTCTGCGCCGGACAGTGGGTACTCCGTGGATAACCTCTCGCCCGCAGTACCAGGCGATATTATGGCTACTGAAACTCAAACAGGAGCGGAATTAAGTTGGAATAAACCCGTTGACGAGGATTTCAATTATTTTGCGATTTATCGGAGCACCACTCCTGGCTTTGATCCGGCCAATACCGAACCTTATGCCACAACAACTGAGAATAAGTTTAGTGACAACAACGTGGCCATGGGAAACAGCTATTATTACCGCCTGTCAGCTTTCGACTTTTCCGGAAATCAAAGTGCATTCTCAAAAGAGATTGCTTTAACAATCACAAAAGTGAACGATACACCGAGGACAACGATTCCGAATCAATTCGTACTGAAACAAAACTTTCCAAATCCATTTAACCCCTCTACAAAAATAACATTTGGGTTACCGTCAAGCGAACAGACGACCCTTGCCATTTACAATCTTTTAGGCGCAAAAGTCCGATTGCTTGCCCAAGGGAAGTTCAGCGCCGGCTATCACTCAATTGTCTGGGACGGCCGGGATGATCGCGGAAGAGTCGTTGGACCAGGAATTTATTTGTACCGTCTGCAAAGCGGCTCAAGAATACTCGTTAACAAAATGATTTTTATGAAATAAAACAAAATTCTCTCCCCCAGAGCT
Organism: Calditrichota bacterium; assembly: GCA_013151735.1. Classification (NCBI taxonomy): domain Bacteria; kingdom Pseudomonadati; phylum Calditrichota; species Calditrichota bacterium. The sequence continues at coordinate 34,088 of JAADHR010000212.1, forward strand.
CTCATCTGGGGGAGAGATTTATGTTATTCGAAATATGCACGCTTTTACCACAAGCGTTGAAACAATCCCCGTATCCGTTTCCAACTGGAAATCCATCCAAAAATATTTTTTATTTCTGCAATTTTTTTCTTGACTTTTAATGAGATTTATTATAATTTAAAGTCGTAGATAATAATCATTCTCCATTAATAGTCGGAAGGTCATGCCCACAAAAAAAGAAATCACGATTTGCATTCAGAAATGCCGGGAAAATGGTTTGAAGGCCACGCCCCAGCGGCTTCTGATATACAATGAACTGGGCGCTTCAAATGGCCATCTTTCTCCGGAACAGCTTTATCACCGCGTAAAAAAATTTCAACCCAGCATTTCACTTGCAACGGTGTACAAAGCTCTCGACGCGTTCTACTCAGTGGGGCTTGTGGCAAAGGTCACCTGTCAAGATTGCACAAGTGCCTATTACGAAACGAATACAAATCATCATCACCACCTCATCTGCAAGAAATGTCATAGAATCGAGGATATCTATTCCGATCAGCTGGATATCCTCAGCATACCTCAATCTCTAATCAAAGAATACAAAATTAGCGGGGTGAGTCTACAACTTGAAGGCATTTGTAAGAAATGCCAGGCAAAATGAATTAGGATTTTGCTCCCCGGCTTTTGCCCCAAAAGGCTGAAGGCGGGGCACCCATCATACGGCGTTCAATCCGTCTTCAGCGACTGCTTTCAATTTCCGGACAATTCGACGGGATTGCCAGGATTAAGCACCCTGTTGCTTCTTCATCCGTAAAGGGTTCTCTCGTTTCTGACGAAAACACGCTTTTGGGTGTCACCTAATACATAACGCATTTTTTAAGACGAACCGTTCTCTTCCAGCACTATCTTTGTTTTCTTCCAGAATCCTGTCCCGTTTTTCACCAGAAGGGGTTTTTGCTGGTTCTTGTGGAGAATGATTCTCCATTATAAAGACAGAAAAAAGTCGAACCCTTTATCTTCTAAAGGAGGTGGTTCATTTGCTTGTCTCAATTTTCAGACGCGGGCCCTTTCTGAGTTCACTCTAAAAACCACTAATAACGCAAACCACACGAATTCCATCTTAAATGAACCGGTTCCGTGAAAATTTGCGAAATTTGTGGACAAAGGCTTTTTGGAGCAGACTCATTCAATCCAAATAAATAAATTAAGGAGTAAAGCAATGAAAAAAATTTTTTTCTTTTTTGCCTGCACGTTATTTTATCTGGGAATGGCCTTTCCCGACGGCTTGCTCGATGTTTTCGCTCAGGATTTTGTATCGTCTGAAAAATGCCTGACTTGCCATAAATTTCCTGTCGGCGACAAACCTGCCATGGCCGGCTGGACAACCACATTTCACGCTACCGGGATCACCCCTGTCATTGGCGACAGCTCCATGATCCCGCAGCACGGCGTGATTTGCGACGCTAATCAAAACGGCGTCGACGATTTCAAAGACGGCCTGGACCTGTCCACTGTCCCCGCCTTTTCCGCTTTTGGCGCCAATGCCCCCAAACTCGCCTACGATGAAACCAATGGTTACCAGGTCACCATCGGGGACATTACCTACACCGTGCTGCTCACTTACGGAGGCAGCGGCGTGTACAAACAACGTTACATCACAAAAATCCCGGTGGGCGCTTCGGGTGGTGTTTTGTCAGACGGCTACTACGTGCTGCCCATTCAATACAACGAGGCCACCCATCAGTGGGTCCAGTACAGCCCCGACCACTGGTACGACATGAGCACGCACACGCCGCTCTTTTCCACAGCCACCAGCTACGGGGATATTGTGACCCACGGGAAAAGTTTCGACAAGGGGTGTGCCGGCTGCCATTTTACGGGAATGTCTTTAAGCGTAACCGCCAACGGTGAATTTACTGCCAAGGCGGTCCACGGGTCTCCTCTGGGAGATGCGCTGGCCTTTGATTACGATGGCGACGGAACACCGGATGAAATCAACACGGGCTGTCTGGATTGCCACTACAGCGCAGAAGGCAATCACATGGGAACGGGTGTGGGTGTCGCCAATCCCAAGGCCCTGGGTGCCGAACGCTCCAGTGAGGTCTGTGGGCGCTGCCATTCCCGCGGAAAAAGTGTGGGCACCATGGCGGGACAGAATGTCAGTTACCCGTGGGCCGGCACAGATGACGCGCACGGCACCTTTCTGCCGGGTGACACCCTGGCCAATTTTTACACGGATGGCGGCGGCTATTGGGGCAATCCCCGCAAGGCGTCGAAGAAGCATCACCAGCAATGGCTGGACTGGAAAGGAACACCCCATGCCACCACGTCCTACAATCACGAACTTCCCACGTCTGAAGGCGAAGTGAATTGCTACTCCTGTCACGATCCCCACAACAAGACGGAATGGGGGCATCAACTGCGGCTGAACCCCGAAGACAATTCACTTTGTCTGGACTGCCATTTGAGTCCCTACGCCTTCAAAGACCTTTCCGCCGTGGAAACCCATTCGATGCACCCGTACAATCCGGATCCCACCGACGGAAGCGATCCTTCGGGACGCTGCACGGCCTGCCATTACCCGAAATCGGCCAAAAGTGCGGTGGCGTACGACGTGTCCCATCACGGGGAGTACGTGCTCACGCCCGATTTAACGCTCAAATACAAAATGCCCAATTCCTGCGCCATGTGTCATAATCAGAATAAATATGGTGAAGGCGCGGTGGATACACTTTTGGCCACATGGTCCAATCCGGAAGATTCTGTCATCGCTACCTGGGCGAAAAGTTATATGCCGCTGTTCACTCACGACCGTCAGATTAACACCGTTCAGGCCAAACGGATTCCCTCGGGAACCAGTCCTCCGGTTCTGGACGGCGTCGCGGAAGACGTGTGGAATCTAGCGACCGCCACCACAATCGATATGGTGATTGCGGGCGTCAACCAATCGGCTATGCAGGTTGAATTAAAAGCCCTTTATGACCAGAACAAAATTTACCTTCTGGCCAAGTGGGCCGACCCAACCTTTACCGTTCGGCGGCAGGAGCTGGTTTACCAGGACGGCGTCTGGAAGACCACTGATCAGACCGATCTGACACGGGAAGACCGAATCGGGATTTTCTGGCCGATTACGGAAATTGAGGGCTTCAAAGAACGTGGCTGTATGGCCACCTGCCACAACACCCGGGAACGCTGGGGCAAATATCTGAAAACCGGTGAATTGGGCGATATGTGGCATTCCAAAGGTGCCCGGACCTGGCCCTTCGGTCATGTGGATGATAAATTCACGGATGGCAATTACAAGGATGCGGAAGGCCAGTACAAGGAAGACGGCGGACGGCACGGTGACGGTGACGGCTCGCCCTACTACAGCAATCTGAAAGACGGGGTTCCCCAGTGGATGGGCCCGAAACACGATTCCAATCCTCCGGCCCTGTACGACACGTCGTTCAGTCAGGAGCCCTTTCCGGGAACGTGGGCCGTTCAGGCCAAGCCCTACGATCCCAATGCCGGATGGCAAAATGGCGACCGGCTGCCCAAATACGTGGGCAAAAAGGTGGATCCCGCTCTGCCCCGGGCCAATCTGCTGTCGGGTGCCAAGTGGGAAAACGGCACCTGGACGCTGGAAATCTCGCGTGCTCTGAACACGGGTGACGCGGAACACGACGTCATTTTTGACGATCTGACAAAGGCCTACCCGTTCGCCATTGCCACCATTGACAACGGGACCCAGCCCGCTGGCCGCGTGTTCCCCAATTTACACGCACACCAGGGCGCCGATTACAATCTGCTGGTCTTTGAAGAATTCACCGACGTGAACACCATTCCGTTTGCGATGCTGCCACAGGATTACCGTTTACAGCAGAATTACCCGAATCCCTTTAATCCGACCACGAAAATTGCGTACGACATGAAGAAATCGGGACATGTTCAATTGGCCGTATTCGACATGCTGGGCAAGCACATTCAGACCCTGGTGGATGGATTTCAGGAAGCGGGTTCCCATGAAGCCGTTTTTGCCGGAACCGATTTGCCGTCAGGAATCTACTTTTACACACTCACGGTAAACGGATTTCAATCAACCCAGAAAATGATTCTGATGAAATAGCACATCAAAATAACCTTGGTTGGGGGCGATTCGTGAATCGCCCCTACCTTTTATCATTCACGCATTCGCGGCCTAAATAAAAAAATTCACCACAAAGACGCAGGGACGCAAGGAAAATTCCAAATCACAAATCCCAATAGCCAAATAAATTTCAAATTCCAATTACCAAAACAAAAGATATTGATTTGGAATGATTCATAAAAGAATCTGTGTGAATCGGTGCCTGAATCAGTGATAATCTGTGGTAAAAAACAAAACCACAGATTATCACAGATTATCACTGATAATCTGTGATAATC
>JAADHR010000213.1 GCA_013151735.1 Calditrichota bacterium
AATTGAAACAGCAATGTACTCATCCTGCCATTCAAATTTCACCCCTGACAATTTCTTTTGATTAACCCAATGAGAAGATTCTCCTTTCATTAATCGAGCTATTTCTTGAATCGACTGAGAACTTCCCAGAGAAATAAGTGCATGACAATGATTTTCAACACAATTTAAAAAATCAATATGGATATTTTTGTCTATTGCATTTTCTCGAATATGACTGATTAATTTGGGATTCAACTGTCGTGAAATAAGTTTCCCTCTGTCTTTCGTCGCCCAGATAAGATGAATCCAAATTCGAATATATGGCATCATAGGTCTCCCCACTTTTTGGGCTGAAGCCCAATTTGTTTTGCTTTCGCAGGCCCACGAGCTGAAGCTCGTGGCAAGTTAAAATTGTTTTGCACCTACTCTAATAAAATCTTCAATAACCACCATTTAAAATCAACCTTCTCTGCCTTTTAGAAACCACTCCGTTCACATTTGACTTGCCCCGATTTTTAAATCGGGGTTCTTGGATTTTACATGAAAATCCCGGGCTTTAGCCCAATAACGATCGTTTTAATCTCCAAATTCTTTGGGTTGAAACCCCAACCCCCTTTATTTCCTTCTATCCACGAGCTGAAGCTCGTGGCAAGTCAAAGGAACCTTTTTTTCTTGCACAAAAATCCCAAGAAAATGAGTCCATCTCGATTGGCCTGTTTTATTTCATCGGAACTATTTCACTTCATTCTTGACTTGCCCCAATTTTTTCACCCTATTTTCCCTCGTATCGCGGGGGGCGTTTCTCTAAAAAGGCCCGGATTCCCTCCAGTCGATCCTGTGTGAAAATAGTTTCTGCGTAATATTTCCGCTCGATTTCAAGCGCCTCTTTCAATGGAACTTCAAGGCCTTTTTGGAGGGCTTTTTTTGCCGCCCGAACCGCCACGGGTCCATTTTTGGCTATTTCCGCCGCCAGATTCATGGCCGTGGGGAGCAGATCGTTTTTGGGCACCACAAGATTAGCCACCCCCCATTTTTGGGCCTCCTTTGCCGAAAAGACCCGGGCCGTGGCAATCCAATAAAGGGCATTGCTGTAGCCGATTAGCCGTCCCAGGCGCTGCGTCCCCCCGGCACCGGGGATAATCGCCAGGCTGGTTTCCGGAAGTCCCACGCGGGCCCCCTCGGAGAGAATCCGAAAATCGGCTGCCAAAGCCAGCTCCAGTCCCCCGCCCAAAGCCGCCCCATGAATGGCCGCAATGACGGGTACCGGAAGTTCGGCCAATTTTTGAAAGGTCTCCCGAATGGACGAAACAATGGTTTCGACCTCTTCTTCGGGGATATTGCGGCGTTCTTTTAAATCGGCCCCGGCACAAAAGTGCTTGCCTTCGGCACGCAGCACCACCACGCGAAGCTCTCGTGCCTCCACCTGCTCGGCCGCACGATTCAGCCAGCGTGAGATTTCACCCACCATCACCCGGTTCAGTGCATTGACCGGGGGCCGATTCAAAGAAAGAACCGCAATTCCATCGTTGAGTGAACAGGAGATCCACTCAAACAACACACCGGCATCCATCAGTTCAACAACACCGCCTTGTACCCATATTGCAGAATACCGGCATGCCCTTCCTTTTGAATGCGCCGGAAAATAATTTCCACCCGCTTTCCGATCTCCAATTCGTCAAAAGGCGTATCCACAATCTGTGTGGTCAGCCGGACACCATCATCCAGTTCAACTATTCCCAGAGCAAAGGGTGCCTGCATGGCGAAACTCTCCGAGGGTGTGTAAATGATGGTGTACGTCAAAAGTGTTCCGGTTTTCTGAAGCGAAACCGGTTCAAATTCCCGATTGCCACATGTCGAGCAAACCCGCCGCGGCGGAAATTCAATGTGGCCGCACTTCGTGCATTTGGCACCCTCTAACCGGGCGCGTTGAGGAATCTCTCGCGTATATCGTGGAACAATACTTTTCATCACATGGCCTCCAAAATATGAATCGTGCAACTTCCTCCGGAACCTCCCATGTTCTGGGTCAGTCCGATTCGGGCATTTTTAACCTGTCGATCGCCTGCCGTCCCCCGAAGCTGGGTGACCACTTCAGCGATCTGTGCAATTCCCGTGGCACCCACCGGATGTCCTTTGGATTTCAACCCTCCGCTGGTATTCACAGGGATTTTTCCATCCAGAGCCGTGATTCCATTCTCGGCGGCCTCACCGCCCTTACCCTTTTCCACAAATCCCAGCTCTTCGTATGCACAAATTTCTGCAATGGTGAAGCAATCGTGCACCTCCGCCAGATCAATTTTATCCGGTGTGAGTCCCGCCATCTTGTACGCCTTTTCGGCGGCCACTCCGATAGAAGGAATCGTCGTTAAATCGGATCGATTGTGCAGGGCAATGGTGTCTGATGCCTGGGCTGTTGCCCGGATTTTGACCGGCTGCCCCTTAAACGCTTTGGCCATTTCCAGAGGAACCACAATCGCCGCCGCTCCTCCGTCCGTGACGGGGGAACAATCAAACAGGTGCAGGGGATCCGCAACCATTGTGGAATTCAGAACGGTGTCTTTTGTGATTTTCATCTGAAATTGGGCATTCGGGTTCAGGTAGCCGTTTGCGTGATTTTTTACGGCGACGGCCGCCAGCTGCTCGCTTGTGGTACCGTACCGGTGCATGTGTGCCCGGGCAATCATGGCATACAACCCGGGGAAGGTAACCCCAAAATAGGCTTCGTATTCCTGATCGGCCGCTGTCGCAAGGATGTACGTCGTATCTTCTCCATCGTTCATTTTTTCAACGCCGCCAGCAAGCACAATATCGCTGTAGCCCGAGGCCACTTCAAAAATTGCCTGCCGTAAGGCCACACTTCCGGAGGCACAGGCCGATTCCACCCGGGAAGAGGGAATAGGTGCCACGCCCAGATAATCGGCCAACAGGGAACCAATGTGCTCCTGTCCCACATACAATCCGGGGGACATACTGCCGATGTACATGGAATCGATGTGATCCACGCCGGCATCGTCAATCGCCTTCAGAGCCGCTTCAACAAAAATATCCCTTAGCGATTGATTCCAGAGCTCGCCAAAGCGGGTCATTCCGACCCCGATTATGGCCACGTCTCGCATAAGTCACTCCTCTCTATTTTCAATTCCATTTTGAATTCTATGTCCCGGCTTCTGCCCAAATGCGCAGAAGAATGGGAGCATTCGTGATTCGAGGACAAATTTCACAAGCAGATCAGTCATTTAACTGAATTTTGCCCCGATATCGGACGTATTCGCCATAGGTTAAATAAATCTTCTTTCTTGTGGTGATCTCTTTAAAAGTCGGTGCCCGGTGGCGTGCCCCTTCGATTTCTTCCGTCATCTGAAAAATGAAGGCATCGCTGCCCGCACCCGATCCGAAGGAAACCATCAGGATTTTATCGCCGGGAGCCGCAACGTCCAACGTGGCCGACAACCCCGTAATGGAGGATCCGGAATACGTGTTCCCGATCCACGGCACGACCCAGCCCGGCTCCATCTGCTCTTTCGTAAATCCAAGTGTTTTTCCGGCTTTGAGCGGGAACTTCCCGTTGGGCATGTGAAAAACAGCGTATTTAAAATCCGACGGCTTCATTCCTGTTTTTTTGAGAATACCCTCGGCGGCACCTAACACATGTTTAAAATAGGCCGGATCACCCGTGAAGCGGCTGCCGTGCATGGGATACATTCGGCCTTCCCTCCGCCAGAAATCAGCCGTGTCCGATGTGTAGGAATACGTGGCCAAAATTTCAGCCAGCACCTTTTCTTTTCCCATGATAAAAGCAGACCCGCCGGCTGAAGCCGTAAATTCAAGGGCATCGTTGGGTGCACCCTGAGAGGTATCAGCACCAATGCCCATTGCGTAGTCCATTTCTCCCGATTTGATGTGGCTGTAAGCCACGTACATGGCCTCTGAACCCGCTTTGCAGGCAAATTCATAATCTGCCACGTGGACTTCCGGTCCGATCCCCAGGGCGTCTATTAAGACCGTCCCACTGGGTTTCACCGCGTAGGGGTGGGATTCCGAGCCGATGTAAACCGCCCCAATTTTTTGAGGATCGATTTGTGCCCGTTTTAACGCATTTTTTGCCGCAGCCACGGCAATGGTAATGGCATCCTCATCCATTCCCGGAACAGATTTTTCGTAAACGAGAATGCCTTTTTTGATCTCATCGCCGTTTTTCCCCCACTGTTTGGCGATTTCATCCACGGTAATGCGGTAGCACGGCACATAGGATCCATATCCGACAATTCCGATCATAGAATCCTCCTGAGTTATTGGATTTTGTTTTCGATCGAGTTACAAAAACGATTCACCGCCTTGCCCCAAAGACACAGGCGAACTTCAGAATCCCGGCGGCGATCGCCTCCATTTATAATTTCCCGCTATGTAAAGCCGAAAATCCGGCAAAAGCCGGCAAATTTCTGACATTTGCTTTTTCTGAGTTTTCGTGCATCCATTGGTAAATCCCTATCTGGTATCCAATCTTGTGAAAGATTTGAAACCTCCGCAAGAGCTGTGACATTGGTGTTTGTACAATCCCCAATTTTGCCTTTGTATTTCTGAAAAAACCGTCCTGTAACCCGGTAACCGACCCACCGAGAACCTGTTTTTACATTCTCATCACCCCGTTTTTAAACTCCGGGATGATCGGATTGTGGTCCGCCATTTCGAGTCCCTGAATCAAGAGCTTTCGCGTATCGCGGGGATCGATAATATCGTCCACCACGAGCCGCGCTGCGGAAAAATAGGGGGAGGTTTCTTCCTCGTAGCGTTTCATGATGTCCTTTTTCAGAGCAGCCTTTTCCTCATCCGAAAGATTCTTTTTGGTCAGGAGAATGGTGTTGGCCGCAATGCCGCCTTCCATGACGGCAATCCGCGCGGTGGGCCAGGCAACAATCAGGCGCGGATCGTAGGCCTTTCCGCACATGGCGTAATTCCCGGCACCGTAGCTATTCCGGATAACGACCGAGAATTTGGGCACCACCGAATTGGCCTGCACATTCACGAACTGGGCGCCGTCCTGAATAATTCCCTCATTTTCCGCCTGGCGTCCCACCATAAAGCCGGTCACATCGTGCATAAAAATCAGGGGAATTCGCCGCTCGTTGCACATCATAATAAAATGGGACGCCTTATTCGCCGAATCGCTGTAAATCACATTGCCCATTTGAATTTGCGGCGGCTGCGGACGACCATAGGGATCGGGCGGCATCTCCTTTTTGACCGGTTTTCCCTGATTCGCCACAATCCCAACCGCGTAGCCGCCAATGCGGGCAAAACCCGTGACAATGGTTTGCCCCCAGAGCGGTTTAAATTCCTCAAAACGGCTGCCATCCACAATTCGGGCAATGATCTCCCGGACATCGTAGGTCTGGGTGGGTTCCGCCGGTAAAATGCCCAGAATTTCTTCCGGATCGTAGGCAGGCTCTTCCGGAGTAATCCGGTCGAAATTTGCCCGCGGTTTCTCACCGATCTGAGCCATCTGATCGCGTATCCACTGGAATGCCTCTTCTTCATCTTCCAGCAAATAATCTGCTACGCCGCTGACGGCATTGTGCATATATGCGCCGCCAAGCGTGTCCAGATCCACGTCCTGCCCCAAAGCGGATTTCACCAAAAAAGGGCCCGCCAAAAACATGCTGGCATTATTTTTCACCATCGCCAGCGAACTGCTCATCCCCGGCAGATAGGCACCTCCCGCCACACACCAGCCAAAGACACAGGAGATTTGCGGGATTCCCATGGCCGCCATTTTGGCATTGTTTCGAAAAATGCGGCCAAAGTGCTCTTTATCGGGGAAAACCTCCCATTGCCGCTCCAAAAACACCCCTGCCGAATCGACCATGTACACAATAGGCAGGTGATTTTCCATGGAAATCTCCTGTGCGCGAAGATTTTTTTTGCAGGACAGTCCCACCCACGAGCCCGATTTCACCAACGGTTCGTTGGCCATGATGACCGCCTTTTTCCCGGAGATCGTCGCAATTGCAATGACACTTCCGGCGTAGGGGTACCCTCCCGGAACATCCTGGTACATGTTGTAGGCGGCGAAACGGCCGATTTCCAGAATTTCAGTACCGGGGTCGATGACTTTTTGAATTCTCTCGCGGGCAGAATATTTTTTTCGTTTGTGAAGTTTTTCTAAGGCTTTTGGATTGGGCTGGGTAAACTCCGTTGCTCGGGTGCGCAGGTCCATTAACAGCGTGAGCATGTGGTTGTGGTTCTTTCGAAACATCTCTGATCGGGTGTTCAGTTGGGAAACAATCCTTTTCATAGAATAACCACTTTCATATTGTTAAATAACAAAATTTTGCACGTGATCCGGCCAATTTTTGAAGAACAAAAATGCATTAATTCATAGTGTGGCAAGCCACAATTAAAAAATATTGACGCCGCGGATTCACGCATTATATTTGAACAAAGAATGAAATTCGCGCATTTGCGGCTCATTCTTTTTTGGGTTGCATTGAGAAATACAAAGAACCACCAAACCCTTTTACGGTTTTTTGGGTTATCTCAAATCCTTCACCCGCAATTGAAGGGTTTTCTGCCCCCTGAAATCATTTTCTTCAATCACGTATACCATGTCGATATTTCGCTCTCCCGGTGAGACACGATAAAATAATTCACCCAGATTAAACCCGATGGCATCAATCAACGTACCATTTTGGCGAACCTTGAATTTAAGATGATTACTGCCTACAATTTGGGGATTTCCAACCACTTGCACATTTTTACTCAAGAACACCGGACGCATATTCGAAGGTCCAAAGGGGCCAAACAGTTTGAGCAATCGAAAAAATCGGGCGTCAATATCTTTGAAACGAATTTCGCCATCAATAAAGATTTTTGGGATCAGGTGATCTTCCGTCATGGTATCGTGGGCAATTTGGTTCAAATTATTTCGAAAGGATTCAATATTCTTTGCTTCAATGGAGAGTCCGGCCGCATATTTGTGCCCACCGAATTCCAACACATCCGACTTGCAGGCTTTTAGCGCCTGATAAATATCAAATCCGGGCACGCTGCGGGCGGATCCCTTTCCGACCCCATCCTCCAGAGCGATCATCACCGTGGGCCGAAAATATTTTTCCACAATTCGGGAGGCTACAATTCCAATCACACCCGGATGCCAATTTTCCCGGCCCAAAACAATGGTCCAATCGCGGTCCGGATCAAATTCTTTTTCAATCACTTCCTGCGCCTGGCGAAAGGTTTCTTCATCAATATTGCGGCGATTGCGATTTTCCGCCTCTAATATTTTGGCCACATTTCGTGCCTGAGAGAGGGAATCGGTTGTGAGAAGATGCACCGCCCGATCGGCCTTTCCCAATCGGCCGACGGCATTTATCCGCGGCGCCAGAATAAACACCACTTGCCCCGAATTGATTTCTTTTCCAAACAGGCCGGAGCTTTCCATCAGCGCCCGAATACCTGCTTTGGGCTTCGCATTAATGAGATTCATTCCCTCCCGCACCAGAATGCGATTCTCGCCCGAAAGCGGAACAATATCAGCGGCGCTGCCAATGGCGACCAGATCCAGGTGATCGAAAGCCAATTCTTCGGGCAATCCCAACTTACGGGCCACCGCCTGTGCAAATTTAAAGGCCACGCCCACACCTGCCAAGGAATTAAAGGGATAGGTGCAATCCTGCCGTTTGGGATTGATAATCGCCAGGGCGTCGGGCAATTCGGCACCGGGTTCGTGATGATCTGTAATAATCACATCCAGTCCCAGCTGACGAGCCAGAGCCACCTCTTTTGCACCGGTAATACCGCAATCCACGGTAATTACGAGCGAGGCTCCTCTTTGAGCCGCTTCCCGGATGCCATTTTCCGAAAGCCCGTAGCCTTCTGTCATGCGGTCAGGAATATAGGTGAATGGATTCAGTCCAATTGATTTGAAAAAGCGGTAAAGCAGGGAAACCGAGGTCGCCCCATCGACATCATAATCGCCGTAAATCAGGATCTGTTCGTTTGTCTGTACAGCACGCGCCACCCGATCCACAGCTTTTTCCATATCCTGAAATAAAAAGGGGTCGTGAAGATATTCAATACTGGGCCGAAAGAACTCTTTCGCTTTCTCGAATGTATCAACCCCTCTGCGAATAAGAATTTGTGACAGAATGTAAGGAACATTTATCTCTCTGGCGAACTGCTCGGATCTTTTAGGATCGGGCGCGCCAGCCAAAACCCACTGTGGATTCATCCGTTACCATCTTTCTCTTTTCATGGCATTTATCCCCATGCGACGACTCATTGAATAAAAAGTATTGCTCTCTGTTTGAATGGATCTCCAAATCCGGCATCAAATAAACTTTCTCGTCTGAAGCCGATCGATAAGCCGAATTCTGTGCTCCGAAAATTTCGGAGCGGCGATCATTTATCTGGACCCCGTGTTGCCACAGGGTTCACGCGACCTACCCAAGGGTTACCGGAAGCGGGCCGCTTCCTTTTCCGCCGATAGCGGACGTCCCCTCCTACTTGGTCTTGCTCCGGACGGGGTTTACCAGGCTTTTCGGTTTCCCGAAAACCGGTGGGCTCTTACATTACTCCGCTAAAACGGACCCACCTTTTCACCGTTGCCTCCATGTCCCTCATCCCGAACAATCGGGGTAAGGCGGATTGGCTGTGTTTTTTCTGTGGCACTTTCCCCGCCTTACGGCGGGCCGCCGTTAGCGGCCGTCCTGCCCTCTGGAGTTCGGACTTTCCTCCCGAAATTCAAGATTCCGGGCGATCACCTGATCTGCTTCAGACGAGAAACTAACACCGAACTGAATACTGTTATGAATGAACACCCCTTGCGAAGGTTTTATCCACCGCAAAGCCTAATTGATTGTTTAAAGAATCGGGTTTATTTACCTGCCAGGTTCAGCGCCTGGTTAGCCAACTGATCCGCTTCCTTCGTTTGGGTTCGGGGAACATTAACAATGTTAACAGGAAATTGAACGCTCTCAATCAAAATCTGCGCTTTCTGAAACAACTCTTTCAGTTTCGGGTCGCGCACTTTGTAGAGTCCCGACAATTGCCGCGCCAAGAGCTGGCTGTCTGTAAAAACCGTTAATTCAGAGACATCATAGCCCTTTAATTCTTCCAAACACGTAATAAAGGCTGTATATTCGGCGACATTATTTGTGGCTTTTCCAATGACCCGGGCTATTCGTTTGATCTCTTTTCCCTCTTCATCGCGGACCAGAATTCCAATGGCTGCGTCTCCAGGATTCCCCCTTGAAGCTCCATCAACAATAGCCGTTAATTTTAAGCTCATTTCGTTAAAAAGTTCCTTGTTCCCTACCTCGCAAGCACCCTTAGTACGGCACTTTTCATATCGGGTCCGTCAAATGCAAGGATGGTTTTGTCAACTGTTTTATTCAAATAGTTAAAAAACTTTGAAAAAATCAAGATTTCTGACACAGGCAATGGCTTGTAACAAAACAAGATCCATAATTTGTGATAAAAATTAATTTGCCATTAACACAGGGTCACTTTACAATCAATTGAAAAATATGTTTTTACCTACTATTTTTCTGTTATTGACCCTCCCCCCTTCCCCCTCCCTTAAATAAGGGAGGGGGAGCGAGGGGGTGGGTTGAAAAAAAGATAAATACTAAAATCCGATTTTTCAAAGCTTTCTAGTTAAATAATTACTCTTTTTCCACGTCTTCTTCATCATTTTCCCATACCAGAATGCGTCCGCACCCTTCACAAAAGATCAGCTTATTCATTCGCCGAATTTCCAGAATTTTTTGCGGGGGGATAGACAATCGGCATCCGCCGCAGGCATTATCCGACACCGGCACAACAGCCATCCCATCCGCCTTCCCCTTTCTGATACGTTCGTAAGTTCGATAAATGGGAACATCCAGATCGTGCACCAGCTCTTCACGGCGTTTTTGAAGATCAGAAACTTCTTTTTTCGTTACGTCCATCTTCTCCTGAAGGACCTTTTGCAGCTCCCCGGAATCCTTTATCATCTCTGCAATTTCTTCTTCCAGGGCCTTAATTTCAGAAGCCAAGACCTCTTCCATTTCAGAGGCTTCCAAAAAGGCTGTTTCCTGTTGGTCAATCGCCTCTTTTGCCGCCTCAATTTCGGCCTGAATCGCATCATACTCCCGGTTAGACGTTACCTTGAACAGCTGATCATGGTACTTCTGCTCTTTTCCCTTCCACGATTTTATGTCCAATTCGGCCTGATGCTTTCTTATGGAGGTTTCCTCAAGCTGGACCCGTTTTTCTTCCAACAGCGATTGCTTGCCGGTCAAATCCGATTTTAAATTCTCCAATTGAACAGGCAAATCTCCGTACAGGGCATCCAATTTCTTCAAACGCGAATCAATTCTTTGGAGCTCAATCAAGATTTTCAATCTGTAGGGCAACTCATTTCTCCTTTAATTTTCAGATATAAAAAAAGTGCACTTTGAATGAAAGTGCACTTGATAATTTATCCGGCGGAATTTGTAGTTTTGCACACAAGAACGATCTGTTGATCAATTGAAGCAAAAACCACTTTCTCTTCCCTTTCTTCATAAAACGGCAAACCACCGCCCCATTGCAATGCCCACCATTTTGTTTCCGGCGCCTGCGTTTTCTTTTAATGGTCGGGGTGTCTGAGATTCATTTATTAAAATACGGTCCATTTAAGAAAGCCTTTGTTACCAAAAAATCATTTTAAATATAAAAAAATGAAAATATAAAATCAAGTAAATTTAGTCCGTCGGACAGGACTTCCATTATTCCTTGAAAATGGCAAATTGCCTACGCAATCAACCGTTCGTATTCTTTCATGGCATAGCTGTCCGTCATTCCGGCAATATAGTCGGCAACCAGACGAATAAATTCCGACTTTTCCTGAATGGCCTCCGGATGCCATTTATCGATAATGTATCCTGATTTCCCGTTTTTGGATTGAAAATAGCGGGTGGTTGGATAACTGTGCATTTCTGCCGGTGTTTGAATATAAGCACGGAAGAGTTGCCGAATAACAAGGGTGGCCAGATTGTCGGCCCAGTAAATTCCCGGGCGATGAATAATTTTCTGGCTGATAAATTGATCCAGCTCCTTTTGCAAAGGATCCATCGTTTCTGAGAAAGCCACAATGGGCTCATTGAAAAAATTCCAGCGATGGTGCTTGTGATAGAAGCCTTCCAAACGGTGCAGGGTCTCTTTTAGAACATCCGAAACCAACCGGTTAATCAGCTCCCGAATCAGGCTGTTCATGTACAAAAATTCATTTTCATCCGGCATCAAACCGGCTTCTTCTTCCACCCACTGGATCAGGGTGATATTTCGGATATCCCCAATTGACACATGACCCGCCCGAATGCCATCTTCCAGATCGTGGGTGCGTTGGGCGATTTCGTCGGCAATCGCCACCACCTGTCCCTCCAGCGTCACAGACGATTCGCTGTCCATAAAAAGATGCTCGCCATTCCAATCGGGATAACTGATCTGATGCCGATTGAGCCGGGTGTGTTTTAAAATTCCCTCCCGCACCGCGCCTGTCAGATTAAGACCTTCAAATGCATATTTTTTCTCCAGCTCATCCACCACCCGGACGCTCTGGTAGTTGTGTTTAAACCCGCCCAGGTCCGCCCCTTCAAGAAACCCGTCGAGAGTATCTGCGCCCCGTAGAATCTTGTGGAGCACCACTTCTCCGATATGTCCAAAGGGAGTGTGGCCAATATCGTGGCCAAGGGCAATGGCTTCGATCAGGTCTTCATTCAGGCCAAGCGATCTGCCCATCGTTCGGGAAATCTGGGAAACCTCCAGGGTGTGGGTGAGACGTGTGCGATAGTGGTCGCCGGTGGTCACCATAAACACCTGACGTTTGTGTTTCAGCCTCCGAAAGGAACGGGAGTGAATAATTCGATCCCGGTCACGCTGGAAATTGGTCCGGTAGGGATGTTCCTCCTCAATGTACAACCGCGTGGCGTTTTTCTCGGCGCTCCGGGACGCATACGGGGCAAGACTCCGCTCCTCTTCCTCTTCAAAATCTTCACGCCTTCGCAATTTAAGCACATTGTTTTCCTCGGAGGAAAACAGCGACATCTGTTCAAGCGGTTCTTTTTGCATAGGCATCCTGACTTATCTTTCGAAACGGATCGGGCATTCTTTAAGACACGCTGTGACTACCCTTGGTTTCTTCGTCCTAAATAGTGCTCCAGCCGATCCATTCCTTCTTCGATAGCTTCCAAAGAATTGGCGTAGGAAAAACGCATAAATCCCTCACCGTTACTGCCAAAATCAATTCCCGGAGCTACAGCCACGTGGGCATTTTCCAGAAGATCATACGAAAATTTCAGGGAATCCCGGGTAAATTTCTTTGCATTCGCAAACACGTAAAATGCTCCGGTGGGTTCCACTGCAATGCCGAAACCCATTGCCCGCAGCCTCTCAATCAGGTATGTCCGCCGTTCATTGTACTGCCGCTTCATGTCTTCCAATTCCGGATGAGACTCGGTCAGGGCCGTTATTCCGGCGATTTGTGACGCGGCATTGGCGGAAATGAAAAAATTCTGCTGCAGTTTCTGAATGGGACGAACATACGCCTCAGGGACAATGACATAACCCAGCCGCCAGCCGGTCATGGCAAACAGCTTTGAGAAACCGTTCAGGACAAAGGCATCAGGAGAAAGCTCCAGGAAGGAATGTTCCTGCCCT
This sequence comes from Calditrichota bacterium, assembly GCA_013151735.1. NCBI lineage: Bacteria > Pseudomonadati > Calditrichota > Calditrichota bacterium. Next base: position 12,658 of record JAADHR010000213.1, read on the forward strand.
TCGTAAACCAGACCGTGGTAGATCTCGTCAGAAATAATGGGCACATTCAGCCGGGAGATTTCCACCATCTCTTCAGGCGGCAGTAAATGTCCGGTAGGATTCGACGGGGAATTGATCAGAATAGCCCGGGTTCGCTCCGAAAGTTTTTGCCGAATATCTGCGGTACGGTACTGAAACCCATTTTCTTCTGCCACATCAACAAAAACGGGAACGCCTTCCAAATAGCGAATAAAATTGGCGTAACACGCATATCCCGGGTTGGTCAAAATAATTTCGTCACCCGGATTCAGAAGAACGGACAAAATCAACAACAGGCCCGGGGAGGTACCCATAGTCACCACGACCTGATTGGGATCGACGGTTACATGGTATTTTTTTCGGTACCAGTCGGAAATGGCCTCCCGCAGGGGGTAAATGCCCATGCTGTGGGTATAGTGCGTTGCCCCTTCCGAAAGGGCTTTTTGGCCCGCTTCCAGTATTTTTCGGGGCGTCGGGAAATCGGGTTCGCCAATTTCCAAGTGAATAATGGAATGCCCCTCGCGCTCCAGCTCATTGGCGCGTTCCAGAACATCCATCACCAAAAAGGAGGTGAACTCCCTCAAACGATCGGGCAGCTGAAAGGGTCGGTTTAGCGTCATAATTATTTTTATCCGTTGTTAAAAACCATACTTCTCATTTTCACCCTAATGAATTAGGGTGATTGTACAACAAAAATAGAGTCCGAAAGAACAGCACATTCTCCAAAACCGCCTCATACCATCCCCCCAATTTATTGGGGTGAAAAAAAAAGAACCTGTTGTTTCGGGCGACGACCCATTTTTGTGCCGGTTCGAAAACCGCACCTTTTCGCCCAAAAGACTCACCCGGAAAACTCCAACTTCCTCAGGCGCTGATCCATCAAATAATCCGCCCATTTCCATAAAATGACCAAAATCACCAAAAGAACAAGTAATAACGGAAGAAAATACTGGGAAAATCGAAAAGCCAGATATTCGACCCCTCCCCCAACCACGAAAACGGGGATAAACAGCACGGTCATTAAAAACCGCATATTCGACTGCCCCCGTTCAAACGGCTGAGAAAGCGGATATTTCGTATTGAAGAGTGCCAAAAACATAAAATAAACCAGAGCAATAATCCCATTTAAAAGGGTTACCAGAAAGGCGTGCCACGGGGGTATTTGTGTCATCAAAATGAGAAAAACAAACGTGAAGAAGGGAATGATATACCGGATCAGGAATAATTTTGCCCCGCCCCAAAACAGGGCGGATGGCTTTTCGATAGGGGCCACCCAGAAAATCCACGCTCCCTGCCAATTTTCGGAGGTAGAGATAATTTCATAGAAAAAGAAAACCACATAAACCAAAAAAATGAGAGGGAAAATGGTTTCAAAACCGTTTACCCCCTTAAACGGGTCCGAAAGAGACCCTTCAAAAAGGAAAAATGCCAGCATGGCCAGGGGAATTCCAAAGGACGGGAAAAGACGTGTTCGAAGGGTACGATCGCGCTTAAGATAGGTTGCCGTCAATTCAAACCCAAATTCTTCTTCACCCGAACGAACCCAACGAAACCAGCGCCTCCATTGGGATCGTCCGGCAAGTTTTCGCCGGGGGTGCTCTTTTTCAAATCGTTCCGTTTGTGAAGATATTTTCTGCAGATAGCTGGCGTACTCCAGCGAGATATTTCGAAACGCAAGGGTTAAAAGGATGGCTGTACTTCCAATGGCCAAAAGTGACAAAAACACCATGTGGGAATCAAATCCGGAATAAAAACCTGCCGTCAATCCGGCAAACCAGGCAGGGGGAACCAGGAAATTCCAGATATTTTTGAATTGAAAAGCGATATGCCCGGGTTGGATATGTTCACTCATCCGCGGGATAAACTGGTATCCAATCACCAGGATAAATGTCAGTGCCATTTGGACATACGCAAGAATGTCCTTCAGGCGATCGTAATTGACCCATTTTACCAGCAAGGTATAAAATAGAATCATATAGGCGGCTGTACTTAAATTGGCCATCCAGCTGACAGCCAGAAAAAGCGGAGCAAACGTCCAATGACTCCCCTTCACCCAGACGCCCAGCACAGCCGGCAAGAGCGTAAGGGAGGCCCCCATAATGGTGATGTAGAAAAAAAGGTTGGCCAGCCGGGCCACAAAAAATGTGCGGGATGTAATCGGGCGATGCCCCAGAATATCGGCGTCCAGCGGATTAATAATGATTTCATGAAATTCAATAATAATCGCCATCGCCAGCATAACCATTGAGATGGTAAGGATCAGGAATGAATAGGACGCGACATCCGTGACTTTGAAAATCCCCACAGCCATCATAATGCTGATAAAAAAGTAGGAAAGAATGGTGTACAAAAAGGTCGATTTTTTCGATGACCGGCCCGAAGATAATCCTCTTCCAAGGGTACTTTTTCGAAAATCCAATTTCAGGCTTGCAATAAAAAGCGCCTTCACCTGTAACGGATCGATCATATATTTTTGAAGAATGCGTTGGATCATTGACTCTATTCCGCTACGACCCGATTATTTTTGAAAACGCTTCGGCAATTTCTCCCATATCTTCCGAATGCGTTACCTGACTAAATATTTCCTCTAATGATGTTTCCCGTGTCATTTCCTGCAAATCATGGATGCTTCCGTCCGCCACAATTCTCCCGTGATCGATAATAATCACCCGATCGCAAATTTTCTCAACCACTTCAAGAATATGTGAGCTGTAAAAGATGGTTTTGCCCTGATCGGCCAGCTTTCGAATGAGTTCTTTTACCAGAAGTGCCGAGTTTGCATCCAGACCGTTGAGTGGTTCATCAAAAAAGATGACACTGGGATTGTGCAATAAAGCAGAGGCAATGACAATTTTTTGCTTCATCCCCTTTGAAAAGGTGTCCATTCGTTGATTTTTGTGTCTTTCCAATTGGAAAAGTTGGAGAAATTCTCCAATCCGGCGTTTTAACGGATCTTCTTCCAGATGGTACAAACGCCCGATTAATTGCAGATATTCCAGTGGAGTCAGTTTTTCGTACAACGCCCCGGATTCCGGAACGTAACCGATGCGCCTTTTGACCTCGATGGGATTCTCAAGAATATCGAATCCCTCGATAGAGGCCGATCCGAAAGTTGGTCGAATCAGACCGGTGAGCATTTTTATGGTCGTGGTTTTTCCTGCTCCGTTTGGCCCCAAATATCCACAGACCTGGCCCGAAGGCACCGTGAACGACACATGATCAACAGCCGTAAAATGTCCGAATTTGCGTGTCAGTTCCTTTAGTTCAATCATCCTTAACCGCTACTTTTTTTCAGCCAATTTCTTTCGCAAAAGGTCGTTTACCAGTTTCGGGTTGGCTTTTCCCCGTGTGGCTTTCATCACCTGCCCCATAAAAAAACCGATCAGGCTTTCTTTCCCGGCAAGATATTTTTCCAGTTCCGCAGGATGGGATTCGATCACTTCAACTACAACTGTTTCCAGCTCAGAAGAATCACTCACCTGCGCCAGACCTCTGGCTTCTACAATTTTACGCGGAGACTTCCCGGTTTCTGCAATCTCATTAAAAATAGCCTTTGCCGTATTGGCATTAATCGTACCGTCATCAATCAATTTTAAAAGTTCAACCAGATTGTTCGGAGAAATCCGGGAATCCTGTATGTCCAGTTTTCGCTCGCCCAAAAATCGCAGGACTTCGCCCATCATCCAGTTACTCAACTTCTTGGCATCTTCATAACGTTTCATGGCCTCTTCGTAAAAATCAGCCAGGTACTTTGAAGTCGTTAAAACGGTCGCATCATAATCCGGAAGGGCATAGTCCTTGACAAAACGTTGTTTCTTTTGATAGGGCAGCTCCGGCAGCTCTTGAGCAATCCGGTTTACCCACGCAGGATCCACATCCAGAGGCACCAGATCCGGCTCGGGGAAATACCGGTAATCGTTGGCTTCCTCTTTGGAGCGCATGGGAATAATTTTGCCTTCTTTTGCATTCCAGAGCATGGTCTGCTGACTGATTTTTCCGCCTTTCAAGAGGATTTTTCTCTGGCGCTCAATCTCGTATTCCAGTGCCTTTTCAACTCCGTGGAAGGAATTCATATTTTTTACTTCTGTTTTCACTCCAAATTCCTTCGCTCCCACCGGCCGAAGCGAGACGTTTGCATCACAGCGCAAACTTCCCTCTTCCATATTGCAGTCGGAGATCTCCAGATATTCCAGAATTTGCTTGAGCGTGGCCAGATACAGGTAGGCCTCCCGGGGGGAACGCATATCCGGTTCACTGACAATCTCAATCAAGGGAACTCCGCAGCGATTCAGATCCACCAGGGTTTCATTTTTGCTTACGAATTCCTCTGCATGAACCGATTTTCCTGCGTCTTCTTCCATGTGAATGCGCGTAATTCCGATGCGTTTTCGTTGCCCGTCCGATTCAATCTCCACATATCCGTGTTCACACAGGGGTTCCTCAAATTGGGAAATTTGGTAGCCTTTGGGTAAATCGGGATAGAAATAATTTTTCCGGGCAAAAATAGAATGCTCGGCAATGGTACAATGGGTAGCCAGTCCCATTCGAATGGCATAATCAACGGCTTTTTCATTCAATACGGGCAATACACCCGGCATCCCCATGCAAACGGGACACACATGCGTGTTCGGCGGGGCCCCAAATTCCGTACTGCAAGAACAGAAGATTTTGGATTCCGTTGAAAGCTGTGCATGAACTTCCAGACCAATGACGACTTCATATTCCATTGCCAATTAAACTCCCGAGTTTTGAGATGCCAAGAGATAGATTTCCCAAAAATGCTACCTTCCTGATCCATAAAAAATGGATTTATCCACCATTTTTTACCGATTTTTATCCCTCGTTAAAATAAGTTAAAAAATAAAAAATAATTCGCTGAATATCAACCTAAAACTCACGATTCGTCATCAGACGCCATTAAACTTTCCAAAAGGGCCCGCTGTTCTTCGATGAGGCCTTCTGCTTCTTTAAGTTTTCCGGCATCGAGAGCTTTTTTAATCTCAACTTCCAGCTCTTTCAATCGCTCTTCCGTTGAAACAGCCGGTTTTTTATTAAACAAGTCGAGTTGGGATTTCCTCGGTTTTTTTGACATCGTGCGGATCCTATTTTCTCATTGTATCCAAATCCATGTCTCATTTATCCTCGTCCACAGACCCCGATTCTTTATCTTTTTTTTCTTTTCCCGTGTTCTTTTTACCCTTTTTCTGAGTGATGTCCTTTACCTGGGTAAGCAAATCCGGAATGAGATCTACGACTTTTCCCCAATTGAAATTTTCTTCTTTGGCCGTTAGGGAAAGAAGTTGGGCTTTTCCATTCGTAATCACAATAAAGGCAACCGGTTCAATACTTGCACCTCCGCCCAGAGCCGTTCCATCATTTTTATCCTCTTTATTCTTTTCCGCGCGGGTTCCGCCGCCGCCGCCAAACCCGAGGGATACTTTTGAAACGGGAACCACAACGGAATCCCCTGCATGAATGGGTTTTCCGACCACCGTTTCTGTTTGTACCATTTCGCGCAATTCGGCAAGCACATTTTTCAGGATTGATTCAAGCTGCATGGGGGTCCTCACTTTTTAGTGATGCGAATCTTTCTCCCTGCTTCTGCGAAAAACACAGAATCAGGAAACTTAATCTGATCATATTAAAACGGACTCTTGCAAAAGGGCCAATGCATCCATTTTTTAAATACATTACACAGAACTATTTTGGAATTTCAGCAATCGCATTCAGGCGTTTTCTATTTGATTTTTCTAATTTTCAGCCAAAACGGCACGGCTGTTTTAACCAGACCGATCAGCCGAAACTGAACATCTGTCGTAATCCATCCTGAAATTTCCTTGTTCAGGAACTCAGGATAAATTGTCAATGAAGAGAGGGGAATCACCTCCCGCACAGCCAGCCAGTACCCATAAAATAGTCCTGTTGTAAAAGGCGATCCGAGTCCCACGTGCACAACCCCTTCCAGATTGGAAAATTTGAATTGAACCAGAAGTTTTTTCAGGGTCCGCCTCCCCGGTTGCCAATTTTTCTTGAGAACAAGCAATCTGGATTGTAAAGAGCGCTTCTTCTTTTTGGGAGGGCGGGTTTTGGTTTTTGCTTTTCCCGGCGTCTTGGGTGTCAAATCTTTCTGGTAAATCTTCCAGGAACCCAGGAAGAATCCGATCTGTTTTCGGTTATCGAAAAAATCAAAACGGACGCTTAAAAGATTCCGCAAAAATTTAATCAGAACTCGTGCATTTAGTTTGGACTCTGTACGGGACGCTTCTCCTGAAATTTTTGTGCGTGAAAAAAATAATGCAATCAAAAAAAGAAAAATGCCGGCAAAAATACCAATGAATAATCCTATTAGCGTGTTCATAGGAAACGACAACCGAAAATTATCTGATGACTGCATTTGGACAGATTGCGTAACATAAAAAAATATACGTGATTTGAGCTAAAAATGCCAGATATTTTGTTTCAAAATCAAAGATTTGGTGTGGGGCCAAAAGCCTTTTCAGGAGAACATAATGGGAATCATTTCGAGTTTCCATGTCGCCTCGCTGTCGGCGAAAGCGGAGGAAAACCCACTGTCTGCGCAAGTTATTGGCCCGATTTTTCGCCTGAAAATGAGTGGCAATGATTTATTTCTGCAAAAAATAAAATTTTTTGTTGACAAATGGGAAAATTTTTTTTATATTTAAAGTCGTCAAAATAAGGAGTGTAAATGGCGCATCATAAATCAGCAATCAAGAGAATTCGAACAAACGAAAAAGCGCGTTTGCGAAATAAATTTTATCGGTCGACACTAAAGACAGCGATTAAAAAAGTTCGTCTGGCCGAATCGAAGGAAGTGGCTCAAGCCAATTTAAATCAGGCTATTTCCATGTTGGATCGTTTGGCCGTCAAAGGCATCATTCATAAGAATAATGCTGCCCATAAAAAAGCCAAACTTACCCGCTTCGTTAATAACTGGCACTAAGTTTTTTTGAAACCGGGTGATCTGCCTTGGCCGGTAACTCCCCCTAATTCCGGCAACGTCAGTGATCCCGGTTTCTTTTTTAGGCGCTCATCTCTCAGATGAGCGCTTTTTTTATTTCTATTCCCCATCAGGTCGTTTTCACAGGCCGAACAATTTTTGCCGTTCAAATATCCTGCTGCGTAAATTCGATGTGGCGCCATCCGTTCCGGGATTATCCGACCTGGTAGTTAGGCGCTTCTTTGGTGATGATCACATCATGGGGGTGACTTTCACGAAGACCGGCAGATGTAATCCGAATAAAGCGGGTCTTGGATTTCATTTCCGGAATGGTTCTGGCTCCGCAGTAGCCCATGGACGCGCGCAGTCCGCCCATCATTTGAAACACCGCATCCCCCAGTTTGCCTTTGTAGGGCACCCGTCCTTCAATCCCTTCCGGCACTAATTTTTTTGCTTCCGATTCCTGAAAATACCGGTCGGCACTGCCTTCCTTCATCGCGGCCAACGATCCCATCGCGCGGTACACCTTGTAGCTGCGCCCTTCGTACAAAATGGTTTCACCCGGACTTTCATCCATTCCGGCGAAAAGATTGCCGATCATAACCGCGTCGGCTCCGGCGGCAATTGCTTTTGCGATATCTCCGGAATACTTGATTCCACCGTCTGCAATAATGGGAATGTCATATTTTTTTGCAGCGGCAGCCGCATCGATGATCGCCGTAATCTGCGGCACACCCACACCGGCGATCACGCGAGTAGTACAAATGGAACCGGGACCAATGCCCACTTTGACGGCGTCCACCCCCGCTTTGATTAGATCTTCCGTTCCTTCGGCGGTCGCCACATTTCCCGCAATTAGGTCCACATTGGACAACCGCTTTCGCAGCTCTTTTACCGTTTGCAAAACACCCTGAGAATGCCCATGAGCCGTGTCCACCACAATCACATCCACGCCCGCTTTTACAAGGGCCTCCGCCCGATCAAACACATCGGCAGAAACCCCGACGGCGGCCCCCACGCGCAGCCGTCCCAGATTATCTTTGCAGGCGTTGGGGAAATCCTTCTTCTTTTGAATGTCTTTAACCGTGATGAGCCCCTTCAGGTGATTCTTGTCATCCACAATCAACAGCTTCTCAATTCGATATTCCTGCAGCAGCTTTTCCGCCTCTTCAAATGAAATCCCCTCCGGTGCCGTAATTAGGTGATCTTTGGTCATCACTTCGGCAATTTTGCGGCCGGTGTGAGTGATAAACCGCAGATCGCGATTGGTCAGGATGCCCACCAGTTTATTGTTTTTCACAATTGGAATTCCTGATATTCGATAGCGTTCCATCACATCCAGGGCATCCTGCAAAGTGGCTTCCGGCGGCAGGGTAATCGGATCAACGATCATGCCGCTTTCGGAGCGTTTTACTTTATCCACTTCCCCGGCCTGTTGTTCAATAGGCATATTTTTGTGAATAATGCCGATACCGCCTTCGCGCGCCAGAGCAATCGCCAGGCGGGCCTCCGTTACCGTGTCCATAGCCGCGCTGACCAGTGGAATGTTCAGGCGGATGTTACGCGTCAGATGCGTGCCGATGGACACCTCTCTGGGCAAAACAACCGATTTTGCAGGCACAAGAAGCACATCGTCAAAGGTTAAGCCCTCTTTCCAAACTTTTTCAAACGCCATAAATAACTCCTATTTTTTGATCGTGCCAAAATGTTATGATATTTTTCAACAATCCTCATTTAACCCGAATCTCTTTTTCCACAAACCGAATGATTTTTTGAGAAGCAATCAATTCCGCAGCCGTTTTAATATCGGCCCAAAGTTCACGATCTTCCCGCAGTCGAGGAATTTCTTCTCGCAGCGCCTGAAAGGCAAGCGTGGAACCTTTGCCCGCCTTCAGCGGACGCCGCAAGTCAATGCCCTGTGCGGCGCAGAGGGCCTCGATGGCCAGAACATTTTCCGAGTTCTCAACGATGGCCAGGGCCTTCCGGGCCGCTGCGGCACCCATGCTCACCAGGTCTTCCTGATTGGCAGATGTCGGAATTGAATCCACTGAAGAGGGGTGTGCCAGCACTTTATTTTCCGAAACCAGCGCCGCCGCCGTCACCTGGGCAATCATAAAACCCGAATGCAATCCGGGGATATGTGCCAGAAACGGGGGCAATTCGCTGATGTTCGAATCCATGAGTGCGGCGATTCGCCGTTCGGAAATATTGGCCAGTTCGGAGACGGCAATGGCAAGGGTGTCAAGCGCTATGGCAATGGGCTCGCCGTGGAAATTGCCTCCGGAAAGCACATCACCATTTTCAGGAAAAACCAGGGGATTGTCCGTAACAGCGTTAATTTCCGTGGTAATCACCCGCCGCACGTAGGCCAGGGCTTCACGGGCGGCTCCATGCACCTGCGGCATACACCGGAGGCTGTAGGCATCCTGAACACGGGAACAACCCCGGTGCGATTCGCGTATGTCGCTACCCTCCATAAAGGCCGTCAGATTCCATGCGGCATCTTTCTGCCCCTGAAAACCGCGTACCTCCTGAATTCTGGGATCGAATGGAATATCCGACCCCAGTAGCGCTTCGGCGCTCATGGCTCCGATGAGGTCGGCATGGCGGGCCAGGTTTTCGGCCCGAAGCAACGCCATCGTTCCCAAAGCCGACATGAACTGGGTGCCGTTGATAAGCGAAATCCCCTCCTTGGCCTCCAGCTGAATGGGCGTGAGCCCCGCTGCAGCCAAAGCCTCCGTACCGGGAAGGCGCTTTCCCTGATAAAGAGCTTCCCCCCTGCCGATGAGAACCGTTGAAAGGTGAGCCAGCGGGGCCAGATCCCCGGAAGCGCCCACCGACCCTTTTTCGGGTACGATGGGGTGCACGCCGCGGTTCAGCATATCTACCAAAAGTTGCACCAATTTGACCCGGACACCCGAAAAACCTCTGGCCAGGCTATTCACCTTGATCAGCATAATTGCCCGGACAAAGGCTTCGGGAATCGGTTCGCCCACTCCGGCGGAGTGGCTTTTAAGCAGATTGATCTGCAAATCCACGATTTTATCATCGGAGATGTGGACGTCGCTCAGTTTTCCAAAACCCGTATTGACCCCGTAAATCGTGCGTTTCTCGGCGATCGCCTTCTCAATCACATCCCGCGCCCGCTGGATGTTTTGGATGGCCCCTTCGGAAAGCACCACCGGTCGATTTTCAAACGCCACCTGCCAGACGTCTTCGGGAGTCAGATTCCCGCCTTCTATGATGAGTTTTTTCATACGAAACCTTTCTGTTTGCAGTCAGGAACGCTTGGTAAATAGCCTTCATCCCGGGAAACGTGCTCCGGTCGTCGAGTGTCTGCCCGGATCCCGAGCCTGCCGAGGAACAGGCGGATGTATCGGATAACCGGGAACCAAAATTCAAAATCAAATATCCACTTCTTATTCAAACCATCTTCTTGTTTCGTGAAGAAGGTCCTGCTCGCTTTCAAAAATTCGGGGTTGAAGAGGCAGAGAATCCAGAAAAATCTGCCCGTACTGGAAGCGCAGCACGCGGTTGTCCAGAATCAACACCATTCCGCGGTCACTGCCGGTTCGGATGAGCCGCCCAAACCCCTGCCGGAATTTCAATACCGCCATCGGGACGGACATCTGAAAAAATGAATTTCCACCCCTTTTTTCAATTTCCTCCATCCAGGCCTGAAAAATCGGTTCGGCAGGCACTTCGAAGGGCAATTTGGTTACGACCAGCAATTCCAGTGCTTCGCCGGGAATATCCACGCCTTCCCAAAAACTGTTGGTGCCCAGCAGCACAGCCGTCCCTTCTTCCTGAAAGAGCCGAACCAGGGAATTTCTTGATCCGTCGATTCCCTGAGCCAGCGTCAGAATTCCTTCGCCTTCAAGCCTGGGTTTAATATGCCGGTAAACCCGTTGCAGCATATCGTACGATGTAAACAGAATTAATGTGCCGCGTTTTGTCTCTGA